>CADBMQ010000001.1 GCA_902795765.1 Oscillospiraceae bacterium
CCAAACCAAATTGCGATAAACCGAATGCTAACTGCATCTGTTTGGTCGGTTATGTTGTCGGGAATGCCGATAATGGCGGTCAATCGTGACTTGCTACCAAATCAGTCGCTATCCAACGAGCCTGGTCAAGTCATTGACTACACAGGTCCATTCGAGCAGATTGGCAACTCGGTCAAGTATTTCACACCACCCGACTACTTAAATAATTACAACGAAACTATATCGTCACTCATCAGTCAGACGCTCAACCAAACGGGTGCAAATGCAGTCGCACTTGGCGACGTTGATCCTGTAAACACCTCTGCGATTATCGCACTTCGTGACTCGGCACTTTCGCCATTGCAACTCTATAAGCGCCGTTTTTATGAGTTCTGTTCTGACGTTGCGAAACTTTTTGCAGAGTTCTGGGTAACGATGTATTCTCATCGTCCGCTTGACTGCGAAAACGGATATGTTTTTGACGGCGATCGTTTGCGTGGAGTTTTGTTCGACTGTTTAGTCGATGTCAGCGAGTCAGTTTCAACTAATCAGGAGCAGTCGCTTTCGATTTTGAATATGCTTTTGGAGAAAGGGCAGATTAGCGTCAGCGAGTATCTCGAACGTATACCGAAAGGGCTCGTACCCGACTGCAAAAAACTGATTGAAAATCGTTCAAAGGAGGAAAATGTATGACAGGAAAACAGGCGCTTATAAATGCCTCTGCATTGCTCGGTCGAGTTGAAATGCGAGGGGCAGAGCCGGATATCGCAATGTTGTCGAACGGAATGACTGCACTCAACTGCATTTATGCAGATTTGCACGGACTTTGCTCGAAAGGCGAGTTTGAGCCACTTTTCACACTTGATGACAAAATTTGTTTGCCTGAAAATGTGCTGAACGACTGCTTTGTCTATGGAGTTGCATATATGTTGTCCGAGGCAGACGAGGACTTTGAAAAGATGAACAGATTTTGCAAGTTGTATAACAATAAGCGTGCAAAATGCGGTGATGTCGGAACGATAAAAGACAGCATTTTTGAAGGGTGTGACCTTTATGTTTGAGTGTGGCAAAAAGGCAAAAACAAGAAGTCACAAGCTAACTGCAATAACTTATGGTGGTGTGAATACAGTCAATGACAACGAGCAGATAAAGTCACGTTCGGGACTCAAAGTCGCATACACTCACCAAATCGAACCACCTGCAACCTGCTCATTTGTGCGTCAAATTGCACATCGTTCGCCTGTTAGAGTTGGCGACAGTACATACCAATGCGTGTTCGATATATATAAGCGTGATTTCAATGTAAATCACGAGATCTATCTGACAATGTACTCTCAAACAAACTACAAACGCATACACATCTATCAAGGCGAGTTGAATCCCGAAAATCTGAATTGCATCGCAATAGAGTCAACGCCAACCAAAGGCTGCGGAGTTTATTTGCTTATTTCGGAGTATCAGCGTTCGTCTTGCAAATTAAGTTTGATATACGAACTCGGATATGATTTGCAGACGCTCTACGATATATATGATACAAACATTGAATCGCCAACCATATTAAAACACGGACGAGGTACATTATGGTTGTATGCAGAAGAAAGCGTCATAAAGCAGTTGAAAGAGCCTGAGCAGTTGCAGTCGATGAACTGCCTAAATGGTGCGTTCACAGCAAAGTACCGCACCGACGGAATTTCAAGAGAGTTTTCGCTTCCATTAGACGGACTGGCAAATACAAAAATCACAGTTTTAATGTATGGAGCAGACGGAACACGAAACACATGGGTAATAGACGAAAACTCGTCTGTGAGTAATGCACAAAATGTATTAACTTTAAAGTTTGACGTGCAAACACAGACCTTCAATCGTATAAATACAAATGTTGAAATACGAGTTAATCGTTCGATTGGAACAATTACGGCTTATGTAAGCGGAACGCAAAATCAGTTTTCGCTTCCGTTTTCGAACTACGGCGATGATAACTTGATAGTAACAGCAAATTGCTCGACAAACGCAGTTAGATTGTTGATGCAGAGTGACGAGTTTTTCTGCGTGCCGTCGGGAGATAACGGTGGCAAAATGACGGTGCTGATAAACAGTCAAAGCAACCGAATGTTCTGCTCGACACACGACAATCCGCTTTACTATCCGCAAAACAATTCGTTTTTGTTTGTCTGCAATGTGGCAGACGGATATAGCGTCAATTATTGCGGAACAACAGTGTTTTTGCAAATGGGTTATCTTATTTATATAATCCGTTCAATCTCGACAGTCAAATCGGGTGGTGTAACCATCTCGAATACGCTGAATATAATTAAATCAGAGGGACAGGTGCATCAAAATGCAGATTTTTCTGTAAGGGCAGTTGCCGACCGAGTGTATTTTCTTGATAAAAACGGCAGAATTTGTTCGATTTCTGGAACTGCGTCAACAGGGCAGATTAAGCGAGAGTACAAGTCGATAGACACGGCAAATGATGATATCTGGTCTCTCGAATATGATGGAAAATACCTTTGTTGCGTTGGAAACAAAGGTTACTTTGCAGATAAAGATGAACCGGAGTTTCAGTTTGGCGGTAAATTTGACGATTACGAGCGAATTGGACTTAACGGCTCATTGATGAAAAAAGACAACAATGTTTTAAGTTTAGTAATTGACGGAGTATACGATGAACTCCCGAATGATGAATATATTGATGTGGAGCGGATAAACACACGGTACAAACTTGAAAATCAACATTGCGGAACACACTCGAAGAAGAATTTTTATCTTCTAAAACTCGTTCTCGAAAATACAAGTGAAGAGCCTAAAAAATGTATGTTGACTCTGACGGATATAAACGGTAGAACGATAACACGAAGCGTCACAGCAGACAAGGGAAGAACAATATCAAATGTGTATTTTAGACTTCGTACGCAGGAAATAAATGTGCAGCTCGACTTTGCATATCCCGTTGTATTATGTTCGGGAACAATGTATTATACCGTGTAAATAAAAGGAAAGGAAAAGATATGAAAACAATAAATTTAATATTATACAACGACCGAATTTCTCCGGAAGGCATATTTGACGGTGGAGTGCAGGGCGATGATTCGGTAACGCAAATCATCGCCGTTATGGATGAAACGCTTGTGCCAACGGTGTCGGCAGACGAGCAACTCAAAGTTCGAGTTGAAGCGGTAAACGGCTCGGGCGAGTTTTATTCTTCCGAATTTTTGCCGATTGATAATAACACAGTAGTTTTTTCAATTCCAAGAGAAATTTCGTCAGGTGGCGGACTCGCAACACTAAATTTCGTCTGTTCTGTAATGGAAAACGGAGTGCAGAAACGAGTTAAATATTCGCAACAAATCAGAGTGAAATTCAAAACATCTGCCGAGTATTATGGCTCGCAGTATCTCAATTCAATGTCGTCGGCACTTGAAGAACTCTATAACTATCGTGAGTGGTTGAAAAAACTCGATCCGAACGATGTGGTTGCAGAAAAAATAGTCCGTGTCGAACAAAAAATCGCAGAACTTGAAACGGCTTTGCAAAATTATTCAAGTGAAATGACAAGCTTGCTTGAAAACAAAGTCGATAAGCAAAACAACAAGGGACTTTCAACAAACGACTACACAAATGCAGACAAAGAGCTTGTGCAGACAATTACGAATAAGGCGAATACAAACGATGTCAATGATGCACTCGAAAACAAGGTTGATAAAATTCCCGGTAAAGGACTGTCAACGAATGATTACACTTCGATCGACAAAATGATGGTTGATACCATTTCGGGCAAAGCAAATGTGATAACTGTCAACGAGCAACTTGCGAAAAAACAAGATAAACTGACCGCAGGGACAAACATCACAATCGAGGGAAATGTTATTTCAGCA
>CADBMQ010000002.1 GCA_902795765.1 Oscillospiraceae bacterium
GATATTTTTCGAGATCGGTATGGAGCTTGTCGATATTCTTCGGCAATGCGAAATCGCAAAGTGCCTGTTTTCTCTCTTCGCTCGGTGCGTTTACATATTTATCGCCGTACTCTGCTTTGAAGTTCTCTGCGTGTGCGATAATATCCGCTCCCATATATGCATCTTCGGGGATTTCAACTGACGAATCAAAAAGTTGGAGATAACGTGCTTCAAGAGAAACCTTGAATTTTTCAATCTGGTTGCCTGCGTCATTTACATAAAACTCACGGTCAACATCATATCCTGCGGCTTGCATAATTGATGCCAAGCAGTCGCCTAATGCACCACCACGAGCATTTCCGATGTGCATAGGGCCTGTCGGGTTGGCAGATACGAACTCTATCAAAACTCGCTTACCCTCGCCAAAATCAGATTTACCATAGTCTTCACCCATCATTTCAACATCTTTCAAGATACTGCTATAATACAAATCTGTGAGGAAGAAGTTGATAAAGCCGGGACCTGCGATTTCAAATGATTTGATGCAAGTGTTTTCTGTTTCGAGATTGTCGCAGATTATCTGTGCGATTGCACGAGGTGCAAGATGAAAATTTCTTGCGCTAACCATTGCCGCATTTACGGCATAGTCGCCATGCGTTCTATCCTGCGGTACTTCGACAACGAAGTCGGTCGGTTTTTCGCCTGTCAGCGCACCCGACTCGATTGCTTTATCCATTGCGGCAAATACTGCCGTTTTTATCTGCTCCTGAGTTTCCTTTACAATTTTTGACATACTAATTTCACCATTTCTTTCTTGCTAATCTTCTATCGTCATATTCATTTTAACTGTCGTTTCGTTTTCGGCAAGTCCTAAAAGTTTATAATGTATGCGAATTTTTGTTATATTATCGCTGACATCAATGCTGACTTTGCTTGTGCTGACTTTAACTCTCTGTTCGCCTATTCCCGTGAAATATGTTCCAAAAACACTTTCGTTTTCGACAAATTCAAGTCTGGTCGGAATTGCAGTATTGCGAAGCAAGATTGCTCTGCCCTTTTCAGCAGTCACAACTGTTCTTGCAGTTGATGTATAAATAGGTTGGTCGAATGCTATCATTCGTTTGCCGTCTTTAACTTTATGTTCGCACTCGTAGGTTTCGACAATTTCGGGATTGTCATCCACAAGCGAACGGATTGTTAGTTTGCTCATCCTACATGCACCCTTGAAACCGCTTCGCTTACTTCTTCTTGCAAAAACAGTTTTGCCGTATTTGCGAAGTTTTCAGGTCGATCGGTTACATAATATGAATAACTGCCACCTGTTGTTCGATCGGTTTGCAATCCTTTCTGTTCAATTATCGACTTGCACTCGTGTGCCGTAGCACCGCCTGCGCTTATTAGCGTTACACCTTCGCCGAGAATATCACCGATTATCGAAGCGATAAGCGGATAGTGAGTACATCCTAGTATTACCGTATCTGCTCCTGCGCTGATTATTGATTTTAAATAGCGTTCTGCCGCAAGAATTGTTATCTGATCATCTCGATTTATCAATCCTTCTTCAACAAGCGGTACGAAAAGCGGACATTCAACTCCCGTTATTGAAAGTGTTCTGTCAAGTTTTAACAATTCCTTATTATATGCACCTGATTTTATGGTTGCGGGTGTTCCGAGAACACCGATTTTGCCGTTCTTTGTCGCATTTACTGCGGCTTTTGCCGTTGGCTTTACGACACCCAAAAAATCCACAGGCAAATCATCTGCCGTATTCGGTGCTACTGAACTTACCGTTCCACAAGCCGCTACGATGATTTTCACATCTTTCGAGAGCAAAAATTCCTCGTCTTGACGAGCGTACATTTCGATTGTTTCACGGCTTCTTGTTCCGTACGGCACTCTGCCCGTATCACCAAAAAACACTATATCTTCATTAGGCATTATTGTTTTCAACTCTTTGACAAATGTCAAGCCACCAAGTCCTGAATCGAAAACGCCTATCGGACGATTGTCCATTGAAATTATCATTCCTTCCGTATTTCGGACACAATATCCCAATTTACTTTGTAATTATACCGCAATTTGCCACTAAAATCAAGTGGTTTATTACTTGCAATTATAATTCATAATTTTATTGACAGTTTTTTAACCGTGTGATATAATATCAAGTGGATTTACAACTTAGTAATAGGAAAGGTGTTGTACAAAAATGCAGAATTATTCAGCATTCATCACACTCGCAGGTGCGACTATAGCTCTCGTTTTTGCCGTCATCATGGCAAAAAGAGTTCTTGGCTTCTCCGAGGGAAACGACCTTATGAAAAAGATTTCAGGGTCCATCAGAAGCGGTGCGAACGCTTACCTCAAACGGCAGTACACGATTGTTGGTATCTTTTTCGCCGTTATGTTCGTTTTACTCATCGTTATGGCATTCGTTGGTTTTCTAACACCATTCGTTCCGTTCGCTTTTATTTCGGGCGGTTTCTTCTCGGGACTTTCGGGATTTATCGGTATGAAAATCGCTACTGCCGCAAACGCTCGTACTGCTAACGCTTGTCAAGAAGGTCTTAACCGTGGCTTGCGTGTTGCTTTTTCGGCAGGTTCAGTTATGGGCTTCACCGTTGTTGGTCTTGGCTTGCTCGACATTTCAGTTTGGTTTATCCTTTTGAAATTCGTTTTCAACCTTGAACCCTCTGCTATCACAAGCGCTATGCTTACATTCGGTATGGGTGCTTCTTCGATGGCTCTCTTTGCAAGAGTTGGTGGCGGTATCTTCACAAAAGCCGCTGACGTTGGTGCAGACTTGGTTGGTAAAGTTGAAGCTGGTATTCCGGAAGACGACCCTCGTAACCCCGCTGTTATCGCTGATAACGTTGGCGATAATGTTGGTGACGTTGCAGGTATGGGTGCTGACCTTTATGAGTCTTATGTTGGTTCTATCATCTCTTCGATGGCTCTCGGTGTTGCCGCTTTTGGTAGCAATCAAGTTGGTGCTTTGTCGGTTCCGCTCCTTATTGCGGCCGCAGGTATTCTCTGCTCTATCATCGGTACATTCTTGGTTCGCACAAAAGAAAATGCTACTCAAAAAGACTTGCTTAGTTCGCTCAGCCGTGGTACGAATTTCAGCGCAATTATGATTGCTATTGTTTCTTTCCCGATTGTTTGGTTTATGCTTGACGGCAAGAACACTATCGGCATTTACTTCGCTATTCTCGGTGGTTTGCTTTCGGGTGTGCTTATCGGTCGTGCTACCGAATATTTCACTTCCGACACATACAAGCCTACAAAAAAACTTGCTTCTAAATCAGAAACAGGTAGCGCTACTATCATCATCGGTGGTCTTGGTCTTGGTATGATGTCAACTATCATTCCTATCGTTATCGTTGGTGCTTGTATTCTCGTTGCTTACTTCGTATCGGGTGGTGCAGATTCAGCAAGCAGAGGTTTGTTTGGTATTGCACTTTCCGCAGTTGGTATGCTTTCTACTCTCGGTATCACACTCGCAACTGACGCTTACGGTCCTGTTGCCGATAACGCAGGCGGTATCGCTGAAATGTCGGGACTTGATTCTTCTGTTCGTAACCGTACAGACGCACTTGACTCGCTCGGCAACACAACTGCCGCTACTGGTAAAGGTTTTGCAATCGGCTCTGCTGCTTTGACTGCTCTTGCACTTATGGCTTCTTATGTTGACAAGGTTAAAGAGGTTGCAGGTAGTGGCGTTGACACAACATTCAACCTTATGAACCCGACCGTTCTTGTTGGTTTGTTTATCGGTGCTTGCTTGCCGTTCGTTTTTGCGGCTCTCACTATGGGTTCTGTTGGTAAGGCTGCTCAATCTATCGTTGTTGAAGTTCGTCGTCAGTTTAAGTCTATCAAAGGTTTGATGGACGGCAAGGCTGATCCTGACTACGCAACTTGCGTTGACCTTTGTACAAAGGCAAGTTTGCGTGAGATGATTTTGCCGACTATCGTTGCTATCGTTGCTCCGATTGCAACAGGTTTGTTGCTCGGTTATCACGGCGTTGTTGGTATGCTCGCAGGTGCGACTGCAAGTGGTTTCTTGCTTGCGATATTTATGTCGAACTCGGGCGGTGCTTGGGATAACGCTAAGAAGTATATCGAAAGCGGTGTTCACGGCGGTAAGGGTAGCGATCAGCACAAGGCTGCTGTCGTTGGCGATACTGTTGGCGATCCGTTTAAAGATACTTCGGGACCTGCTATCAACATTCTCATCAAGTTGCTTTCGATGGTTTCCATCGTGTTTGCGGCTCTTGTTGTTAACTGCTCGATTTTCTAATTCAATAACTGCATAAGAAAAAGGTGTAGCCGATTGGTTACACCTTTTTTGTTTGTTAATTCAGTTTTTAGAAATCAAGTGTTGTTACTTTTTCAAGCAACTCTTCGATATTCTTTTTGCAATACTCGATAACTGATTTGGTATTATCTGAGTCGGGATCGCGTCTTATTGTGTGACGCATAAGTCTTACAAGGCTCAAAAGACGAGCTTTTTGTGTTACATCATTTATGCGGTCTTCGTCAGTTGTTTCGAGATAAATCGGAATGAATTTGTTCCAAATTTCTTTTGCAACATCACATTTAATTCCAAGAAATCCTTCAACATTTGACGGGTCTACCTCTGCAAATCCAACGTATGTAATGAATACATTTGCAAGTTCAAAAATCGGGTGACCATAAGAAAGGGTGTCCATATCAATGAGGATTGCTTCATCCCCCTGCATCATAACATTGTTTGTATGATAGTCGCAGTGAATCATATTTGTTGTGTTTGGTGCATCGTCGATGAGCTTCTTAACTTTTGCATAAGTTTCTTCGCTGATGTACGGTTTATCTGTTTCAAGCCAGTTTAACACAAACGGCTTGATATCAGGCAACTTTTCGGTATCTACCTGAGTTTTGTGAATTTGTTTGAGCATATCTGCGTAGTATTTCACATACTTGTCAAGATTGTCTTCGTTTTCTGCGATAAGTTGTGAAAGCGACTTTGCATCAAGAAGTTCAAAAACCGAACCATATTTATCGCCAACCTTTACAACATCATACGATATTGCAGTCGGAATACCAAGCACGAATGCGTAACGAGCAAATTCACGCTCACGATGAATGTCGGGCAAACTATCGCTATTAAAATAAACTTTTACGATAGTATCAGAATTCAAACGATAAACTGCACCCTTTGCACCCTTACCGATAATTTTGCAGCCGTCTACCGACATATGACGATAGCCCTTTTCTATCGGAATGATTTCGGTGAAGCCTGTCATTTCAAAAATCTCATATACCTCAGAAGATACATTGATGATTTTTGCGTCCGCTTCTTCTTTGCGAAGTCGCAAAATCACACGAAGTCCTGCACTCGAAACATACTCGAGCTTATCTGCATCTATAATAACATTACTATGTTCGAGAGTTTTACGATAATTTGTAATTTCATCTTCAACATAGGAAGCATTTGTTGAATCAACTCTGCCTATCGGTGAGAGATACAAAATGCCTTCTTTTACTTCTGCACTTACAATACCCATTTTTCGCACCTCTTTTTTTGTTGCTAACATTATTATATCATATAAATTCAAAAAAAGATAGACTTTTTTTGAATTTTGTCCACTTGACATTGATTGTCGACTGTGGTATAATTAGAAAAAATAAATTGTGAGGTTTTATATAATGAAACACATTAAAACTTTGGAAACTAAAAATCTTTGCGAAAGCGCTAAAAACGATGGCTGTGGCGAATGCCAAACTTCTTGCCAATCAGCTTGCAAAACAAGTTGTGGTATTGCTAACCAGCAGTGCGAGAACAAAGAAGAAAAGTAATTTTGTTTTATAGCAATCTGCCGCCGTGTTATATGGCGGCACTTTTCATATAATGTTAAATTGAAGGGATTTTGAAATGATACATTCTTATAAACTCGGTGGTCTGAATATTGTGCTTGATGTTTTTTCGGGTGGTGTTCATATCGTTGATGATGTGGCTTTCGACATTATCAACGATTTTGAAAAGAAATCTGCCGAGCAGATTAAAGCAGATGTTTTGGAAAAATACGCCGACAACCCCGAAGTTACTCCCGATGAGGTTGACGAGTGCATTGAGCAGATTGAGGCTCTTAAAAATGCGGGTAAGCTTTTCACACCCGATAGTTTTTCAAATAAGGCTACCACTTTAAAAGAACGCAGTGCCGGTGTTGTTAAGGCTTTGTGCTTGCACATCGCCCACTCGTGCAATTTGAACTGTTCTTACTGCTTTGCAAGTCAGGGTAAATATCACGGCGAGCGTGCTTTGATGAGTTTTGAAGTCGGCAAACAGGCACTCGATTTTCTCGTTGCAAATTCGGGTAGCAGACACAACCTCGAAGTTGACTTTTTCGGTGGCGAACCGCTCATGAATTTTGATGTTGTAAAGCAACTTGTCAAATATGCTCGTTCGATTGAGAAGAAAGCAAACAAGAATTTTAGATTTACACTTACTACAAACGGTGTTTTGATTGACGATGACGTTATCGACTTTGCTAATCGTGAGATGAGCAATGTGGTTTTGAGTTTGGACGGCAGAAAAGAAGTTCACGACCGTTTTCGTGTTGACTACAACGGCATTGGCAGTTATGACAAGATTGTGCCGAAATTCCAAAAACTCGTTAAAGCGAGAGGCGACAAAAACTACTATATGCGTGGTACATTTACCCACCACAATCCCGACTTTTTGGAAGATATTAAAACGATGCTTGATCTCGGCTTTACCGAACTGAGTATGGAACCTGTTGTTTGTGCGTCTGATGATCCGTCGGCTCTCACTAATGACGATTTGCCTATCGTAATGAAGCAATACGAGAAACTTGCCGAACTTATGATTGAAAGAAGAAAGGCTGGCAAGCCGTTCACTTTCTACCACTATATGATTGACCTTAAAGGCGGTCCGTGTATTTATAAGCGTATTTCGGGTTGTGGCTCGGGAACGGAATATATGGCGGTTACCCCTTGGGGAGATTTGTATCCGTGTCATCAGTTCGTTGGCGACGACAAATTTAAACTCGGTAATGTTTATGACGGTGTTACTGCAACTGACGTTCAATCGCAGTTTGCGGCTTGTAATGTTTACACTCATCCCGAATGTAAGGACTGTTGGGCAAAACTTTACTGTTCGGGTGGTTGTGCCGCTAACGCATATCATGCGACCGGTTCGGTCAATGGTGTGTACAAATATGGTTGCGAGTTGTTCCGCAAGCGTATGGAATGTGCGATTATGGTTGAAACCGTAAAGATGCTTGAAGAATGATGAATACTCCGATTTGCGATTTTGTACAAAATTATATAAACTCTAACCCTGTTCGTGTTCATATGCCCGGTCACAAGGGTGTCGGCAAAATTGAGCGATTTGATTTGACTGAAATTGTTGGCGCAGATGTTTTATATGACCCACACGGCATTATTTTGGAAAGTCAGCAGAATGCGACTGAGATTTTCGGCTCGAAAAAGACAGTTTACTCGGTCGAAGGCTCTTCGTTGTCAATTCGTGCTATGCTATATCTTGTTAGGCTTTTTGCAAAAAAACCAAAGATTTTGGCGGCAAGAAACGCACACAAGGTTTTCATTTCTGCGGCAGCCTTGCTTGGCATTGTTGTTGAGTGGATTTTCCCGAAAAACAGTAATTACATTTCGTGTGATTTGACGGCAGACGAACTTGATAATCTGCTTTCGACTTCCAGCGAAAAGCCGACTGCCGTTTATTTGACTTCGCCCGACTATCTCGGCAATATTTTGGATATTGGCGGTATTTCGGCGGTGTGCAAAAAGCATGGTGTTTTATTACTCGTTGACAATGCACACGGGGCATATCTTAATTTTCTGCCCGAAAACCAACATCCAATTAGTTTGGGTGCTGATTTATGTTGCGACTCTGCACACAAAACGCTTAATTGCCTTACAGGTTGCGGTTATCTGCACATTGGAAAAAATGCACCCGATTTGTTCGCAAATGAAATCGAAAGGGCTATGACTGCGTTTGCATCTACAAGTCCGTCATATCTCTTATTGCAGTCGCTCGATAAGGCAAATGCTTATCTTGACGGCAAGTATAAAAGCGAACTTGTTACTAAATGCAAACAGATTGAAACTGTCAAAAGCACGCTGTCTTCCGTTGGTTATGAATTTATCGGCAACGAGCCGTTGAAGATGACATTTTGTGCGAAAAAATACGGATATAC
>CADBMQ010000003.1 GCA_902795765.1 Oscillospiraceae bacterium
GAGCGAGACTTTCGAGTTGAAACGAATTCTCGTGTTCTTGAACGAAACCTGTGAAAAATTCGCAGACAAGAAAATCGCAATTCCGACCGAACTTTTCGATTTTATGAAAGCAGTTGAATCTTGCGTTGATGACGGCAGTTTGTCGCAATTTGACTACTGGGATAAGGTTGCGACTGTTCGTGAGAATTTCCGTGAGCAGACAAAATATGAAATCAGCGGAAAGACTGTTGAAATCGGTTGCGATGAAATCCGTGTAATCTTTAACAAGTTCCTTGACAGACTTAATCTCGGCATCAAGAAAGCAATTGAATACGGCAACGGTCTTGTTCCGACATATTTCAGATATATTGCTACAAAATATGATGTTCTCGACAAGACAGAAGACAACGAGTATCCGTATGCTAAGGTTTACGAATGGAAAACTGACGTTGTTCCGTACTTCCTTGAAGGCCCTGCAAAGCATATGACAAATACAGAAAGCCTTGACGAGGCGAAGGACATTTTCACTCGTGTTAAGGCAACCGATATGTATGACGAGAAATTGAAAATGTATAAGACAAGTGGTTCTATCGAGAACGAAACTCTCGAACTCGGCAGACTTCGTGCATTTACCGCAGGTTGGCAGGAGCGTGAGTCGGTATTCCTCCACATGGAATACAAATATTTGCTCTCGATGCTCGAAGCAGGTATCTACGACATCTTCTTTGATGAACTCAAAGGTGCATACATTCCGTTCCAAAGCCCCGAAGTTTACGGCCGTTCAATTCTCGAAAACAGCTCGTTTATCGCAACAACTGTCAACCCCGATCCGAACTTGCACAGCAAGGGATATATGGCAAGACTTTCCGGTTCGACTTCGGAAGTTGTTTCGATTTGGGTTAATATGTTCCTTGGTAAAGCTCCGTTCATTTATAAAGACGGCAAACTCGGTCTTAATATTAAACCTGTTTTGCCCGATTGGATGTTTGATGAAAACGGCGAAGTTTCGTTCAACTTCCTGTCAAAGAGCAAGGTAACTCTCCACAACCCGTCAAAGGTTGCTACATACAACACCGAAATCGACTACATCACTATTGACGGCAAACGTTTTGACGGCGAATGTGCTTTTGGTGAAGAGGTTGAGGCTATTCGTGACGGTAAGTCGGCTAATATTGAGATTTTCTATAAATAAGGTGATTTTATGAATATTTCCGAAATGCAAGCAGAAATTCTGCGTCTTAAAAAAGAAAATGACGTGTGCATACTCGCTCACAGTTATCAAACACACGATATTTTAGAGGTCGCAGACTTTGTTGGCGACTCGTTCGCTTTGAGTGTTAAGGCACAGAGCGTTGACAACTCAACTGTACTTATGTGCGGTGTTAGATTTATGGCAGAAACTGTTAAACTGCTCTCTCCGCAGAAGCGAGTTTTGTTGTCGCACGGTGGTGCAGGTTGTCCGATGGCTGAACAGATGTCGCCCGAATATATCGAAAAGGTTAAGAGTGAAAATCCTGACTGCGCAGTAGTTGCGTATATCAACACAACAACTGCTCTCAAAACAGTTTGCGATTTTTGTGTTACTTCGTCAAGCGCTTTGAAGATTGTGAATGCTCTGCCCGACAAGAACATTCTGTTCATTCCCGACTGCAATCTTGGAGATTACGTTAAGCGTCAAATTCCCGATAAGAATTTCGTTTTGCTCGAAGGTGGTTGCCCTGTTCATGGACAGATTACGGCAGATGATGTGAAGTCGGCAAAGGCTCTCCATCCGAACGCTCCTTTGCTCGTTCACCCCGAGTGCAAACCCGAAGTGGTTGAACTTGCAGACTATGTTGGCTCGACTTCGGGCATTATGGAGTTTGCGAAAAATTCGAGTGAGAGTGAATTTATCATCGGCACAGAGAACAGCATTTCGGAGCATCTTGCTTATGAGTGCCCCGACAAGCGTTTTTATCCGCTTTCAAAGAAGCTCATTTGCGAAGATATGAAGCTTACAACTCTTGCAGACGTTTTATATGCCGTTCGTGGCGACAAAGGTTCGTGGGAGGAAATTACACTTGACGAGCAGACGCAACAAAAGGCTCGCAAGTGTATCGACAAAATGCTCGAACTCGGTTAATTGAATACTTTGAAAAGAGGCTCATTTGAGCCTCTTTTTTTGTTGCATAAAATTCAGAAAAGCACAAAAACTATTTGCGGTGACATGAATGAAAATTGACTCAAAATCGCTAAAATACTCGCTCGGCGGAGTTTTTATCGGCATTGTGAACGGTCTGCTCGGAGCGGGTGGTGGTATGCTTGCCGTACCGCTACTATGTAACCTGCTTGATGACCGCAAGTCAGCTCACACAAACTCGGTCGCTCTTATTCTTCCGCTTTGCGTGTTTAGTGCGGTGCTTTATCTTTATAGTGGCAAGGCAATGCCGTCCGACCAGCTACCCGTGCTTATTGTTTTCGGACTTGTCGGTGCGATTGTCGGCACATTTATTATGAAGAAAATCAAGCCTCGTCCGTTGCGTAAAATCTTCTCTGCCATGCTCGTTTACGCAGGATTTCGTATGCTTCTTGCCTGAACTTTTCATCTATGCCATAGCAGGTTTTCTTTCGGGAGTTGCCGGCTCGCTCGGAATTGGCGGTGGTGGAATACTGATTGTTATTCTGACCGCTCTGCTCGGTGTCAATCAACAGACCGCTCAACTGACAAATCTGCTCTTTTTTATTCCTGTTGCCATTATGTCGGTCATAATTTACTCTCGCCGTGGGCAAATTAAAGCAAGAGTCGTTATATCACTATCCTTATTCGGGCTTGTCGGCTCGGCTATTGGCGCTTTGCTTTTTTCGTGGCTCGGTGGTGAGTTGGTCGGCAAAATTTTTGCAGTTTTGCTTATTTTTATCAGTTTTCGGGAGTGGTTTAGAAAAGAATGAAAAAGTCTAATTACTTCGTGTCCGCTCTGTTGCTCACTCTCGCTCGACTGATTATTATTGCGTGTTGCTTTGTGTTTTCGTTTTTGTTGTATCGCAAGGTAAATCCGCTTTTTGTTTTTGCCGTCTACTCTGTTTTTCGGTTTCTACTGCTCTTCCCTCCCGAACTGTTTCGTTTTCACGGCGGTTCGCTTGGTGCTTTTCGTGCCTTCTCAAATTCACGGCTATACTTTCGCTCGATTTTGGCATTGCTCATTCGATTGGTGCTTTACGCAGTTGTACTACTGCCACTCTCTGCCATTCTGCTCGTTTTCGTAGTTGGTTTCGACTATTTGCCATTGTGCATATTATTTGGACTTGTTTTCACATTCGTTTTCTGGCTATTATACCAACGAACTTTCGCTGTTCCACTACTTTTGTCGAACGGATTTTCAGTTTTGTCGGCATACAGATTTTCGATGAAACTGACAAAAGGAAAAATCGGCGAGTGTGCAATGTTTTATGTTAAAAGACTGCCGATGTTGATACTTCGTCCGACGGTTTTCGGGTGGATTTTGGTCGCTCCGTTTTACTATTCGCAAAAATCAAAGTTGGTTGAGAATATGCAATTTTAAATGTTTGAAAAATATGAAAATATATCAAAAAAAAGCATTGACATAAACTATCATTTATATTATAATCTTGATGTAATCTTTTTGAAAGATAGGTGTTTTTTATGGATACAAATAGAACTGTTTGTGGCTATGATTTGGCGCAAATTAAAAGCGGTCCAATTAAAGAAGCGGCTGAATATTCGTATATTGCAGCGGCAGAAGGCTCTGTTTTGCTCAAAAACGAAAAGGGTACTCTTCCGCTTAAAGACGGACAGAACGTTTCTGTTTTCGGTCGTATTCAAAGTACATATTATAAAAGCGGTACCGGTTCGGGCGGTATGGTTAATGTTGAATATGTTACCAATATCATCGACTCGCTCCGTGAAAACAGCAAGGTAAATGTAAACGAAGACCTTGCGAAAATTTATGCTGATTGGTGCAAAGAGCATCCGTTTGAAAAGGGTGTTGGTTGGGCAAGTGAGCCTTGGTGTCAAGAGGAAATGCCTCTTGATGAACAGGATGTTATTGACGCAGCCGCTAAATCGGACGTTGCGATTGTTGTTATCGGCAGAACTGCCGGTGAGGATCGAGACAACTATAACGGTGAGGGCAGTTATCAATTAACCGAAAAAGAGCGTGATATGATTAAAAAGGTTTCTGCTCATTTTGATAATGTTTGTGTTGTTTTGAATGTCGGCAATGTTATCGACTGCGCTTTTGCAGACGAATACGGCGTTGACTCGTTGCTTATCGTTTGGCAAGGTGGTTTCGAAGGCGGACGTGCTTGTGCGAGTGTGCTTACAGGCGAAATTCCTCCGAGTGGCAGACTTACCGACACTATTGCAAAGGACGTTTGCTCATACGAATCTGACAAGCATTTCGGTGGTTTGTATGAAACAATTTATTCCGAAGATATTTATGTCGGCTATCGTTATTTTGAAACCTTCGATAAGGAAAGTGTTGTTTATCCGTTTGGTTTTGGTTTGAACTATACCGAATTTGAAACCACATTTGACAGCGTTTCTGTTGATAACGACACAGTTAAGGTTACCGCTACTGTTAAGAATGTCGGCAACTTTGACGGCAAACAAGTTGTTCAAGTTTACTACTCTGCTCCGCAAGGTGTTCTCGGCAAGCCTGCTCGTGAACTCGGTGGATTTGCAAAGACTAAACTTCTTAAAAAGGGTGAATCTGAACAGGTTGAAATCACATTCCCTGTTTACTATATGGCTTCATACGATGACGGAGGTTATACAGGTAACAAGTCTTGCTATGTTTTGGAAAAAGGCGACTACAAGATTTTTGTCGGCGACAATGTTCGTCAGGCAAAAGAGGCTTACACATACACTCTTGATGAGTTGAAAGTCGTTGAAAAGCTTGCAGAGGCTTGTGCTCCTGTTAAAGATTTCGATATTTTGCACCCCGTTATGGCAGAAGACGGCAGTTTCAAAAAGTCGTTTATTCCTGCATATCGTGGTAGCAACTCGGCTCTCAAAAAGATGGCAGAGGAAAAACTCGAAGAAATTTCATATACAGGCGACAAGGGATTTAAGCTTATTGATGTTTATGAAGGCAAATGCACTCTTGACGAGTTCGTTGCTCAAATTGATACATACGACCTTTGCGCTCTCGCAATAGGCGAAGGTATGAACAGTCCGAAGGTTACACCTGGTACAGCTGCTGCTTATGGTGGTATCACAGAAAATCTCAACAACTTCGGTGTTCCTGCACTTTGTTGTACAGACGGACCTTCGGGTTTGCGTCTTGATGATGGTGCGGTTGCAACTTCAATCCCGAATGGCACAAACCTTGCTTGTACTTGGGATGTTGACCTTGTTGAAAAGTTGTTTGTTTATCTCGGTATTGAAACTTATGCATACAACATTGATTCTTTGCTCGGCCCCGGTATGAACATTCATCGTCATCCGCTTAACGGCAGAAACTTTGAATACTTCTCGGAAGACCCGATTGTTTCAGGTCTTATGGCAGGTGCGCAGACAAAAGGTTTATCTCAGACAGGTACAAAAACTACTATCAAGCACTTTGCTTGTAACAACCAGGAATACTCTCGTTATGTTGCAGATTCGGTTGTATCCGAACGTGCTTTGCGTGAGATTTATCTTAAAGGATTTGAAATCTGCGTAAAAGATTTCGGCGCTACCTCGATTATGACAACCTACAACCCGATGAATGGTTGGTGGAATGCTTCTAACTACGAACTCAACACCTCGATTTTGCGTGATGAATGGAACTATGACGGTGTTGTTATGACCGACTGGTGGGCAAGGATGAACGAGTATGCAGGCGGTCCTAACGCACTCAAAAATTTTGCCGCTATGGTTAAGTCGCAGAACGACCTTATGATGGTTGCCGAAGAGGGTGCTGCGCATGTTATTGAAAATGCAATGAAAGATATTCGTGACGGTAAGTTGACAATCGCTCAACTTCAAAGAGTTGCGAAGAATGTACTTAAATTCACACTTACAACCAATATGTTCGAGAAATTTGTGCGTAATGGTTGCAAACTTATCAACCCAGGTAGAACCGACCTTGACGGTATGGAAAAATTCCGTAGCGAAAATTCGCCCGAACCCGAAGCTGTTTACGAAATTGTTCTCAATGAGGACGCTCCGTTTGTTGCGGCATTCGATTATCGTTCGCCTTGCACAACAACTGCTCAAATCCCGATTGGCGTTTTTGTTGACGGCAAGCAGGCTACATCTCTTATGGCAAACGGTTCAGAGAATCTTCATAAGCGTTCATACAGCCGTAGCATCGTGCTTGAAAAAGGCAAACACACAATTAAGTTTGACTTCCAGCCGAGTATGATTAAAATCGAAAGAATAGACTTTATGATGTAAATTGAAAGGTTTAAGTCCCAACTTTTTTAGTTGGGACTTCTTTTCAGTTTTATAATCAATTTTCATCGAATATAATTAACTGAAAGGGGTGTTTTTGTGAAACGTGCGATTGCGTTGGTTGTTTTGGTTTGTGTTATGCTCTCTTCGTGCGCAAATGAAACTACAAAATCGCCATTTTCGGAAACTCCCGATTCTATCATAGATGAAGTTCGTGCGTGTTGGGTTACATACAGCGAACTCGATTTTGACGATAAGTCGAAAAGTGGTTTTGAAAACGGGATAAACTCGCTATTTAAGACGGCAAAAGACAATGGGCTTAATACTCTCTTTGTCCACGTTATCAGCCATTTTGACGCTTATTACAACTCGAAAATTCTGCCGATGTCGAAGTATGTTGCAGGCAAGCGAGGTGGCAAACTCGATTACGATCCACTCTCGATTATGTGCCAGACTGCAAGGAAATACGGTCTTAAAATTCACGCCTGGATAAACCCGTTTCGTATTATGATGAGCACTAATATCGACTCGCTCGACAAGTCCGACCCTGCGGTGCAACTGCTGAAAACGGCAGATGCGAGTGTTTGCGATGAGGGGGCTTATCTTGTGCCGTCGAGCGAGAAAGCACAAAATATTATGCTTTCGGCTATTCGTGAGGTCGTTGACAATTACGATATCGACGGTGTTCATTTTGACGATTATTTTTACCCGACTACGGACGAAAAATTCGACAAAATTCAGTTTTCAAACTACAAAGGTGGATTGCCACTAGCCGACTATCGCCGTGCGGCAGTTGACAGTTTTGTGTCGGCAACTTATCGCATTGTCAAGTCGAAGTCCAAAGAGTTGAAATTCGGTATCAGTCCACAAGCGAATGTCAAAAAAAATCGTGACGAATTGTATGCCGACGTTGAAAAGTGGTGTCAAACCGACGGATACATCGACTACATTATGCCCCAACTTTACTTTGGATTTGAAGATCCCCGAACGGACTTTAAATTTGAAAACATACTTAAAACGTGGCAGTCGATTGCGCAAAAATGCGAATTGCAGATTGGTCTCGGACTTTATCGAGCAGGTGAAAAAATCGACAGTTACGGCGTTAAAAGTGACGAGTGGGTGCAACATAGCGACATAATTGCACGGCAAATTCGTGTAGTGCGTTCGGCAAAACTTAAAGGTTTTGCGATATTTTCATGCACCTCTCTTATCGACAAAAAAACAGAAACCGAAAATATGCGAAAGGAAATACTCAGTTGAAAAAAGGCAAAATTATTTGGTTTATAACTTGCATTATTATGTTCTTCGGTGCAATCGGACTTGCATACTTTACAGGTAATGTGTTAAACGAATACAACTCGACAAAATGCCTTGTTTGTGCAGATATTTACAACAGATCGAGTGCGAAATACTCGAATTCAACTGCCGACAAAAGCGGTGTTTTTGTCATAAAAACTGCCAATTCGCTTGATGTGTCAAAGCAGATTGCAGACGCTTCAAAGCGATGTGGCAACCGTCTTTTGCTCGATTTGGACGACCTTAAAATCAACGATTTTATGGGAGAATATTTGTCGAGTGGTATGGATAAAACAGACGATTTTATTCTGCTTAAAAAGTTGTCGTTCGTATCTCGAACAAAAAGACTTCACAAAAATTTGAGTGTTGGAATTGTTACGGCAGACAAGAATTTGGCTGAAAAATGCGAAGAATATATCGCTTGCGACACGATAATTATAAATAGCGAATGTAAGTCGGCAGAATTCAAACCGACTGATAGCAGTATGCCCGATTTGAAGTCAGACGGCAACACTATCAAGGCAGTTGTATATACAAACGCAAATGAGCGTTCAGACATTTCGCTTGATAGCAAAATCTACCGAGCACGAGTTGACGAGGGCAACTGTGTGCCTGACAAAATTGCTCGTAAAACTGCGATTATCAGCGAAATGCTCAATGAGGGAGAGTACAAATTAAACTGCGGTGATATGTCTGCAAAACTGAGCGTGAAGCCTGTTGCGACCACTTACGGCAGGATTGCAGAAGTTGTTGCGAATAGCGCAGAATGGGTTTACAACGGGCCAAAAGGCGAGGGCGAAGGCAAGTACACTCCTGTTCTGTCGCCGTTGCCTATCGGCACTACTGATATGGTGGTTAGCGAAAAAGACGGAATAAGTCTGCTATCGAGCAATCATAGAATTTACAACGAATCCGACTCGAAAGGCGAAGTGTTGAAATTCACAGAAGGCAGTCTGCCGTCTTTCAATGTGATTTCGCTTTTGAACGTGTCACAAACAGAACGTGGCGACACTAAAATGACTTTCAAATCGGCATACAAAGCGCCATTTCAAGTGCTTTTGCCCGAACAAAAATACGTTGCGGCAGGTATAACTGATCCTCGTCCAAACTGCACTATTGCCGAGCCCGAATTCAATTATATTGACATTAGATTTTTCTATTCATCGGCTCTTGGTAATGTGAAACTGCCCGAAAACAGTATTTTCAAATCTGCCGAATGGCGATATGAATATGGCGATTTCACATTGCGACTGCATCTTAAAAACAAGGGCAAATTTTACGGCTATCACGCAGTTTTCAACGAGAACGGTGACCTTGAATTCACATTCAATGAACCTCCAAAATCAATCGACAAGGCAGTTGTTATGCTCGATGCAGGTCACGGTGGAGAAGATCCCGGTGCGGTTAGTCCCGACGAATCAATCCACGAAGACAAACTTAATTTGAAACTCACATACCGCATAAAAGAACGGCTTCAAAAGGCGGGTGCGCGAGTTGTTTTGACACGAAAAGAAGACAATGAAGAGCCGACTCTTGAAGAACGAGCAAGACTTTGCTCGGACGAAATGCCCGACCTTTTTATATCAATTCATCGCAACGCATCGGAGAATTCAAAAACTATCGGATACTCGAACTATTACTACTATGCGTGGTCGAAATCTTTTGCTGATAGTGTTTTTTCGACTGCGTCAACTTTGTTTAAGCCGAATGGTGTTGAATACTATCCTTTCTACGTCACAAGGGTGACCGAATGTCCTGCTATTCTAACTGAAAACGGATATGTCAGCAACTCGGAAGAGGCAAAAAAACTTGCGACAGACGAATTCGACAACTCTGTTGCCGACAAAACAGTTGAAGGAATATTAAAATATTTAACTGATAATTCAAAATAAGCGACGTTTAAATCAAATCACAAAAAAGGAATGGTTTGATTGAAAAGACGTAAACTTATGCCTTTGTTTTTGGTGCTTCCACTTGTAATTTCAATGCTTTTAATTCCGCTTATCGCACTAACTCCAAAAGAGTCGCAAAAAAGCGAAACCAAAGCAGATATTAGCAAGATTGAGCATATAAAACTTCGGCGAGTGGCGCTGAATAAAACAGTCGAGTTGAGTGTTGATGATTACCTAGTCGGTGTGGTCGCTTGTGAGATGTCGGCTCAATTCGAAAAACAAGCTCTTATGGCACAAGCAGTTGCCGCTCGAACAATGCTATATCGCACAATCGAAAATGGCGGAACAATTTCCGATGACAGCAATACTTTTCAAGGGTACTGCGATGAGGGTGAACGCAAGAAAAAGTGGAACGACAAGTTTGGCGAGTACGAACAAAAAATCCGCTCTGCCGTCACGTCCACAAACGGCGAAATACTGACCTACAATGCACAGCCGATTCTTGCATCATACTTCGCACTTTCGGCAGGTAAGACAGAGAGTGCGAAAAATGTTTGGGGCGAAGATTACCCGTATTTACAAGCAGTAGAGAGTGTTGGCGATATGATGGCAGACGGGTTTATTACAAAAGTCAGCGTATCGACTACCGACTATATTTCGACCGCAAAGTCACTCGGTGCGACAAACACCGACAATCCTACTCCCGACTCGGAACCGAGTATGTCCGAATCGGGTACTGTTTTGCAGTATAATTTTTGCGGTAAATCGGTTACGGGAAAGCAGATGAGAACTGCATTTAAGCTCAGGTCTGCTGTTTTCACAGTCGAGAAAACGAGCGACAAATTTGTTTTCACAGTTCGTGGGTACGGCCACGGAGTCGGTATGAGCCAAAACGGTGCTAACTATATGGCTCGTCAGGGTAGTGGCTATAAAGAAATACTTTTGTGGTACTACAAAGGTTGTAATATAGACAAGGTAAATTGACGGTTATTACTTGCAAAATCGGGTATTCTGTTGTATAATATACTGTGAGATTTGTAAAGGTAGTGATATTATGGAATATAAGTTTTCTGATAACATAAACTCGTTGAAACCGAGTGCGATAAGAGAAATTCTTAAAACTTCGGGCAATGCAATTCCTTTGTCTGCGGGTAACCCTGCAACAGAAGCATTTCCGGAAGATTATATAATCGAAATCACTGCCGATATTTTGAAAAATAATGCTGTTACGGCTTTGCAGTATTCCATAACCGAAGGCTATCAGCCTTTGAAAGACGAGATTACATATCTTGCAAAAAATCGCTACGGTATCGACAATGAAGGCGATGGAATTATCATTACATCGGGTGCTCAACAGGTTATGAACCTTTCGGCAAAAGCGTTTTGCAACTCGGGTGATACTGTTATTTGCGAGTCCCCGAGTTTTATCGGTTCGCTTAACTCGTTTCGTTCGTATGGACTGAAACTGCGTGGTGTTCCGATGAAGCCGGACGGAATGGATATTGACGAACTCGAAAAAGCGCTTAAAGAAAGCGAAAATGTTCGTTTCATTTATACGATACCGAACTTCCAAAACCCGACAGGCTACACAACTTCACTTGAAAAGCGTCACAAAATTTATGAGTTAGCTCAAAAGTACGATGTTCTTATTATTGAGGACGATCCGTATGGCGAGCTTCGTTTCGCAGGTGAGTTTATTCCGCCGATTAAGTCATTTGATACTGACGGACGAGTGGTTTATTCGGGCTCTATGTCGAAGATTATCTCTCCCGGTTTGCGTGTTGGATTTGCCATTGCAAACGAAGAGATTATTCAAAAATTTGCCGTTTGCAAACAATGTGATGATGTTCATACCGCAGTTTTGCCACAGATGATTGCGTATGAACTCATTTCAAAATATGACTTTGAAAATCATATTCAAAGTTTGAAAAAAATCTACAAAAGACGTGCGACTTTGATGACCGACCTTGCAGACAAATATCTTAAAGATTACGTTGAATACCACAAACCCGATGGCGGTTTGTTTTTGTGGTGTACTCTTCCCGACCACATTGATATTAAAGACTTTGTGAAAAAAGCACTTGATAATGGCGTTGCCGTTGTGCCGGGATTTGCGTTTGCTGTCAGCGAGGACGAGCCTTGCCACAGCATCAGACTTAACTACTCAACTCCGAGTGAGGAACAGATAAAAACTGCTATGAAAGTTCTTGGTGACTTGATAAGAAAGGAATGTAAATAAAAATGGGTAAGATTATTTTGACAGGTGACCGTCCGACAGGCAAGCTTCATGTTGGACATTATGTTGGTTCGCTTAAACGCCGTGTTTTGCTTCAAAACTCGGGCGACTTCGACCAGACTTATATTATGATTGCCGATGCACAGGCGCTCACAGATAACATAGAAAATCCCGAAAAGGTTAGACAAAATATTATTGAGGTTGCTCTCGACTATCTCTCGTGTGGTCTTGATCCGACTAAATCTACCCTTTTCATTCAGTCGCAAATTCCCGAACTTTGCGAACTCACTTTCTACTATATGGACTTGGTTACTGTTGCTCGTTTGCAACGTAATCCTACCGTTAAGGCAGAAATTCAGTTGCGTAATTTCGAGGCATCAATTCCCGTCGGCTTCTTCACATATCCGATTAGCCAGGCGGCTGATATCACTGCATTCAAGGCAACTACTGTCCCCGTTGGTGAGGACCAACTCCCGATGATTGAGCAGACAAGAGAGATTGTTAGAAAGTTCAATCAGGTTTATGCTCCCGTTTTGGTTGAACCTGACGCTATGCTTCCGCAAACTGAGGCTTCTCGACGTTTGCCGGGTACTGACGGCAAGGCAAAAATGTCGAAATCGCTTGGTAACTGTATCTACCTTTCTGACACTGCAGACGATGTTCGCAGTAAAATTATGACTATGTTTACCGATCCGACTCATCTTCAAGTGTCCGATCCCGGTCATTTGGAGGGTAATACGGTATTTACTTATCTTGACGCTTTCTGCACTGACGAACATTTCGAGCGTTATCTTCCCGACTACGCTAATCTTGATGAGTTGAAGGCTCACTACACTCGTGGTGGTCTTGGTGATGTTAAGGTTAAAAAGTTCCTTAACAATGTTCTTCAAGAAGAGTTGGAGCCGATTCGTCAAAAACGTGCCGAATATGAAAAGGATATTCCTGCCGTTTACGAAATTCTCAAAAAAGGCAGCGAGGTTGCTCGTGAAACTGCGGCAAAAACACTTGACGAAGTTAAGAGCGCTATGAAGATTAACTACTTTGACGATTTGGAATTGATTAAATCGCAATCGGAAAAATACGGAAAGTAAGAGGCAAAATTATGGATTATTTAAAACTTAAAAGCGGTACGGATATTCGTGGTGTAGCCGCAGAAGGTGTTGAAGGCGAACACATCAACTTGACTGATGAAGTTATCAAAACAATAACAGATGCTTTTCTTTATTGGTTTTGCAAAAAAAATAATGTCGAGCCGACTGCTCTCAAAATTGCAGTAGGTCACGATTCTCGTATTTCTGCCGACCGCATTAAAGCAGATGTTATCGATGTTCTCACAAATCGTGGTGTCAATGTTATCGACTGCTCGCTTGCGTCAACTCCTGCTATGTTTATGACAACAGTTATGCTCGGTTGTGACGCTTCTGTGCAGATTACGGCAAGCCATCATCCGTTCAACCGCAACGGACTCAAATTTTTCACCCGTGAGGGTGGTCTCGGTGGTGGAGATATTACCGATATTCTCACTTTTGCAAATGAAAATCGTGCGATGAATGAGTGCAGTGGCAAAGTTGAAAAGTATAATTTTATGGCAGATTACGCTCGTCATTTGCGTGAACTCATTAAGAGTGGCACAGGTCTTGAAAAGCCTCTTGAAGGTATGAAAATTGCTGTTGACGCAGGTAACGGCGCAGGTGGTTTTTATGCACATAATGTACTTGAACCACTCGGTGCAGATGTTTCGGCATCCCGCTATCTCGATCCCGATGGTATGTTCCCGAACCATATTCCCAACCCCGAAAATGCACAGGCTATGGCAAGTATTCGTGAGGCAGTGCTTGAAGGTGAATGCGATTTGGGTGTGATTTTTGATACTGACGTTGACCGTGGTGGCTGCGTTGACAAACAAGGCAACGAAATTAACCGTAATCGCTTGGTTGCTCTTGCAGCTGCTATTGCGCTTGAAAATTGCAAAGGCGGTACAGTTGTTACCGACTCGATTACTTCGAGTGGTTTGAAGGAGTTTATCGAAAGCGATTTGGGTGGTAAGCACCATCGCTTTAAGCGTGGATACAAAAATGTTATTGACGAGTCTGTTCGCTTGAATAACGAAGGCATTGAGTCGCCACTCGCAATCGAAACTTCGGGACATGCCGCTTTCAAAGAGAACTATTTCCTTGATGACGGTGCTTATCTTGTTACGAAAATTATCATAAAAGCCGTAAATTTGCGTAAAGTTGGCTCGACCATTGACGACCTGACTGCGACTCTCAAAGAGCCGAAAGAAGAAAAGGAACTTCGCTTTAAGATTTTGGTTGACGATTTCAGAGCATACGGCGAAAAAGTCATCAACGACCTTGAAAGTTATGCGAAAACGAGTGGTTGGGACATTGCTCCCGACAACCACGAGGGTATTCGTGTTTCGTTTGGCGACGGTTGGTTTTTACTCCGCTTGTCTGTTCACGACCCGATTATGCCACTCAATATCGAGTCGGACAAAATCGGTGGTGTGAAAGAAATCGCCGAGAAAATCTGCGAGTTTGTTAAAACTTGCGACAAGCTCGACATAACTCCGATTGTTGAGTTTTTGAAGTAAATAATTGCATAAGAAAAAGAGGCTCGGGTGAGCCTCTTTTTTGTTAGTCGATATTCAAAATTGCTTCGGCGACTTTTATTCCGTCCACCGCCGCAGATGTTATGCCACCTGCATA
>CADBMQ010000004.1 GCA_902795765.1 Oscillospiraceae bacterium
GACTATCATTCTTTTCGAAGATGAAATAAATAATATAACAAATATTATCGAAGGTAAGCGATATGGTGTTGATGCAGACACCATTAAATCATTGCTTATTCTGGACGAACAGGGGTGATTGAATGTCCGTTGAAAAAATGAAAATGGTCAGCATTATAGGAAAATACGAAGAACTTGACTCTGCTATTCAAGCCTATCTTGATTCGGGATGCTTCCACCCTGAAAATGCTTCTCAACTTGTTGAGAATGTCAAAGGTTTTACGATGATCAGCGAGGAAAATCCTTATGCAAACTCGCTTAATCGACTTCGTGAAATTCTTGATGCGGCTAATGTTAAACCAAAAGCTATTGCGAATACAGGGCCTACGCCGCCAATTGAAGAAATTGACGCAAAAATGAAAATTATCGACGAACGTCTTGGTTCTTTGCAAAAGCAGAAACAAGCGATTGATGATAAGATTGTTGAAACAAAAGAACTTATTGAAAAACTTTCTCACTTTGTTGGTATCGGTATTGATTTGACAGATCTTACAGGCTCTAAATATGTTAGAACCCGTTTTGGTAAACTGCCTACCGAAAGTTACGAAAAGTTGAAGTATTACAAGAGCAATCCATATATTGTTTTCACTCCTTGCTCATCTGATGGGGATTTCCTTTGGGGTGCATACATTACTCCTGCTGATTGCAAAGAAGAGATTGACAACATTTTCAACAGTTTGTTTTTCGAAAGACTGCATCTTCCTCACGAAATCGGTACTCCGTCTGAGGCAGTTGTGTCATATAAAGAAAAACTGAAAAAACTTGAAAATGATAGCAATCAGTTAAAACAGATTATTTCCGAGTTCAACGAACTCGAACTTAACGATTATCTTGTTTTATACACTCAACTTAACAGGGCTTACGACTCGTTTGAAATTAGAAAGTATGCCACCAAATATGGCGACTCATTTATGCTTGTTGGTTGGATTCCCGAAAGCGATATAAAGCATTTCAGCAAATATATGGATTTGGTTGACTCAATCGAATACACATTTGAAGATCCAGATGAAGAGTCGATTGCAAAACCACCAATTAAACTCAAAAACCCGAGATTTGCTAAACCTTTTGAATATTATGTTGAGATGTTCGGTGTTCCGGGTTACAAAGAGTTTGACCCGACTGCCTTTATGGCAATTACATACACCCTTTTCTACGGTATAATGTTCGCAGATGTCGGTCAAGGTCTAATACTCGCACTTGTTGGATTCATTATGTACAAATTTAAAAAAATGCCGCTCGGTCGAATTATTATTCCTTGTGGTATATGCGGTAGTTTGTTTGGTTTAGTGTTTGGCAGTGTATTTGGATTTGAAGAACTGCTCGATCCTCTATATAAAAAGCTTGGAATTAGCTTTTTGCCAATCAAGGTTATGGATTCGATTAACAACATACTGATTTCTGCTGTTGGTATCGGTGTAGTTATGATGATCCTTGCGATTTCGCTTAATATATACAGTTGTATAAAGCGACGAGATTTTGGCGAGGCATTAGTTAGCGAGAATGGTCTTTGTGGATTACTGCTTTATGTTTCAATTATTATTTTGATACTCGGTATGGTTGCGGATATTCTCCCGTTCTTGGCACTTCCTGCTGTTATCACTATTATTGTTACAGCACTTTTGATTATGTTCAAAGAACCACTTATTCACTTGATAAATCGCAAAAAGTTTGTTCGTGAATCAAGTATGGCTGAATACATTATGCAGAGTTTCTTTGAAACATTTGAGGCTCTTCTTAGTTACATTACAAATACCGTTTCATTCTTGCGTGTTGGCGCATTTGTACTTGTCCATAATGGTATGATGATGGTATTCTTTACCCTTGCAGGTATGATGAGCAACTCTGTTTTATCTGGTGTTGTTATTGTTATCGGTAATATACTTGTGCTTGTGCTTGAAGGTTTGCTCGTTGGTATTCAGTCGCTCAGACTTGAATTCTACGAAATGTTCAGTCGATTCTATCAGGGTGAAGGTAAGCCTTACGAACCGGCACAAATTGATGTTGTTAAAAAATAATTTAATTTTTTAAATATGGAGGAAATTATTATGAGTACAGTTTTTTATCTTTTATTCCCTGTTGTTGCAGTTGCTGCTGCAAGTTTTGCCGCTTATCGTTCAATGAAGAAGTCACACAGCATTAAGCGTTCATTTCGTTTCAACTTCGGCACACTCGGTGTTGTTGCTCTTCTTTTTGTAATTTTCAGTTTCTCTGTTTCTGCTGATGACGCTACAACAGCTGCCGCTGCTGCTACTGCTGTTGCTGATCAGTCAAGCAACCTCGGTCTTGCTCTTATCGCAGCAGGTCTTTCAACTGGTCTTACAGGTATCGGTGCCGGTATTGCTTTGGCATCAGGTGTTCCTGCTGCTATCGGTGCTGTATCGGAAGATCCGAAAGCATTTGGTAAGTCACTTATCTTCGTTGCCCTCGGCGAAACACTTGCTCTTTATGGTGTCGTTATCTCGGTTATGATTCTTTCCAAGGTAACCTCTACCCTTTAATCTTTGCAGAAAGGGACGGTCTTTATGAGATTTGCTTTGATAAGCGATAATCACGATACAGTTGTCGGTATGCGTCTCGCAGGAATAGACGGCGTTATCGTTCACGAGCCGAGCGAGGTTGAACACGCTCTTAAAGCGGCTGTTGCAGACGAAAACGTTGGTATCATTCTCATTACCGAGCATCTTGTTGAAATATGTCCCGATATTGTGTACGATTTGAAACTTTCGTACACTCGTCCGCTTATTGTCGAAATCCCAGACCGACACACTGCGTCCGGTCGCTCA
>CADBMQ010000005.1 GCA_902795765.1 Oscillospiraceae bacterium
ACAAGAGTTTTAACAGCACATTCAGCGAACTTTTGTGCGGTGGATAAAGCGGCGTAAATCGGCAATTCGACAACCATATCAACGCCATTTAAAAGAGCGGCATTCGCACGGGTAAACTTGTCAAAAACGGCAACATCACCACGTTGAACAAAGTTACCACTCATAACTGCAATAACACAGTCATCGGGATTTTTAACAGTATCAATGATATACTTATGCCCGTTGTGAAACGGATTAAACTCCGCAACAATGCCGATAATTCTCAACAAAATCCCACCTTTGATTAGATTATACCATTAAAGAATAAAATATTCAAGTGTTTTGTCGAACTGCTAAATTTTACTTGAAAATACAAAAATAATATAATATAATTATTAAGTAATATAGAAAAAAAGGAGTATCTTTTTATGAGAATAGGTTTAGTAGTCGCAATAGAAATGGACCCGATTTTTGCATACTATAAAGATATTGAAGAAATAAAAGACGTGCCGAATGGCTTTAAGTTGTATAAAAGTCAAAAGGAAAATAGCGAAATCTACATTTTGCAAACGGGAATGGGCGAAATTGCCGCATCGGCAGGCGTGCAGTATCTCATCAGCGTGTGCAAGGTTGATGTAATCGTGAACTACGGTGTAGTTGGCGGACTTACCACAGATATGAGCAAGCATAAAGTCTGCGTTCTAAATCGAGTTGTCCATTATAAATATGACTGCTCGGGATTTATGGATTTGAAGGTTGGTCAGGTGGACGGATATGATTCTGTATTCATTCCAACGGACAAAAACTTGTATGAACACGCAGTAAAAATCAATCCCGACCTTATGCTTGCAACTTGCTGTTCGGGAGATAAATTCGTTGATTCTGCCGAGGAGAAAAACGAACTGCACGAGCAGTTTGAAGGTGATGTTTGTGATATGGAATCAGCAGGAGTTGTTTTAACTTGCAAAATCAATAATGTTCCGTGTCTGCTTTTGAAAGCAGTGTCAGACGGACTTGTCGGTGGTGCAAACGAGTTCTACGATGAACTTCAAGAAGCAAGTGCGAAATGTCTTAGCATCGCAGACGAAATAATGAGCACATTATAAAATAAGGAGAAATATTATGGATGTTTTTTGCGAACAACTTTTAAAGCGAAAAGACAGACCTGTTGAAAAAGCGATGAAAGTGATAATCGTCGCAATAGCAGGTGTGGTTGTAGCACTATGCTTGACAATAACTGTCCTTCGCATCTTTGGTGCGATTTCGGGACTGTTTGTGCCTCTCGCATTTGGTGTCGGCATCGCAACATTTTTCTATATCCGTTCGCTTTATATCGAGTACGAGTATTCGCTCACAAACGGAGAATTTGATATCGACAAAATCATCGGCAGAAGCAAACGCAAGAGTATGTATTCGTTCAAACTCCGTGAAGTTGAGGAGTTCGGCATTTATGATAATGATAAGGAACGACTTGCAAATCGTCAGTTCGATTTCCGAGTATCTCCTGTGAATTTTATGGACAAAGGCTTGTATTATTGCATAGTTCGTGATAATCAGCACGGAGTTGGACTTGTTATCTTGCAGCCAAATGACAAGATAAAAGACGGAATGAAAATCTTCCTTCCAAGGCAGGTGCAGGGCGATGTACTCAGTAGGGATTGATATGGTCGAGATTTCACGAATTGAGCGTTCGGTAGGTAACGAGCGGTTCAGTCGTGGAGTTTACGGAGATAGGGAACTTGCAGAACTTCGTGAGCGCAGAGCAGAAAGTTACGCAGGTGCTTTTTGTGCGAAAGAAGCGTTTTCAAAGGCTATCGGAACAGGTATTCGTGGCTTTAAATTAACAGAAGTGCAACTTCTCCACGATGAACTCGGTGCACCATATCTTCATCTTTCGGGGAATGCCCAACAGATTGCAATGAGCAAAGGCTTTGTGAATTTCTCGGTCAGTATATCCCACACGGCTGACCTTGCAACTGCAATCGTAATTGGCGAAAAAGGGTAGTAAAACAAAAAATAAAAGCGACGGTAAATCCGTCGCTTTTTTAATAGCCTTATTATTAAGTTTATTTTGCGTAGTCGATTGCACGACTCTCACGAATAACGTTGACTTTGATCTGACCGGGATATTCCAAATCAGCCTCAATCTTCTGTGCAACGTCACGAGCAAGCAATACCATCTCGTCGTCGGTAACTGCCTCGGGCTTAACCACGATGCGAATTTCACGACCTGCCTGAATAGCAAACGAGTTTTCAACACCCTTAAAGGATTTTGCAATTTCTTCAAGTTTTTCGAGACGCTTAATGTAGTTCTCGATGTTCTCACGTCTTGCACCCGGACGAGCTGCAGAAATAGCGTCAGCCGCTTGAACCAAACAAGCGATAACAGTTTTCGCCTCTACATCACCGTGGTGAGCGTGAATAGCGTGAACAACTGACTCGTTTTCCTTGTACTTTTTGGCAACGTCAACACCAAGTTGGATATGGCTTCCATCCATCTCGTGGTCAAGAGCCTTACCAATATCGTGGAGCAATCCGGCACGTTTTGCGAGTTGAACATTTTCGCCAAGCTCAGCCGCC
>CADBMQ010000006.1 GCA_902795765.1 Oscillospiraceae bacterium
ACAATTTTCCCGTCTAATTTGATTAAGTACAATTATAATAACGAAAGTATTAAACTTGAAAATTACGATGTGGCATCTGCAACTTCAATTTTAGGCAATGATAAAGATACTTTTGAATTTATGTCTGAATTGGTTTTGTATTATCCGGATTTTTCCGCTGCTAAAACTTACGCATCTATGCTTGCACAAACCTGGCAAAAAGACTTAAATGCGTATATAAATATAAAGCCTTACGACGAAAAAAATTTAGATAAAATTATATTTCCCGAAAAAGAGGATGAGCCAGTTTTAGCGATTGTTCCGATAACTTCTGATGATTGCACAGCCAAAAGCGCTGTAAAAAGACTCAATAATTACGGATTTACACAAACTAATGATGACTCAGCAAAATCACAACAGGATATCATTGATCACGATGTATTGTATCCCTTGTTCGAAATATCTTCGAGATATTATAAAGATAGCAAAATAAGTAATATTAACCTACTTCCTTATGGTGGCATTGTTGATTATAAGTATATTATAAAAAGTGAATAAAAAAATCGGCAGTTGAATTAACTGCCGATTTTTATAGAATTTGATATTTAGACGTTTTTATAAATAACCTTTCGCAATCTGTTTGCAATCAAGTATGCAAGAACCATTGAAACAATATCTTTGAGTAGGAAAGGTAGGCTTGTAACAGTTATCGCTTGAATAAAACCTACATTCGATAAAATCATAAACCATATTGTTCCAAGTAGGTGGCAACCTATAAGTCCTGCAAAATTCACTACAATTTTGAGCGGTATATTTTTAATTGCATAAGTAAGAGCAAAACATATTGCCATTACAAAAAATCCAATCAAAAAGCCACCTGTTGCGCCAAACAGAACGGATATTCCGCCTCGGAAGTTTGCAAAAACCGGAATTCCAATCGCACCGATTACAAGATATGTTGCAATAGAGATTGTTGAAAATTTCACACCGATTGTGTACGCACAAAGTGCAACAGCAAAGGTTTGCAATGTGAATGGTATGTCTCCGAGTTTTAATGAGATTTGGGAGAATACCGCAATCAATGCCGCAAATAATGCAGCAAGTACAAAGTTGAACAATTTATTTTCCTTCATATTTATCACCCTAATTTATTATAGCACACAATTTTGAATTGTCAACCATTTATATTTATTTAGCTAACATTATTTTTGAGTTGATTTTTTGTCACATTTAGTTTATACTAAAATAAAAAAGGAGCAACGATTATGTTTAATGAAAAATTGAAGAAAATTAGATTAAAATATAAGTTATCGCAAAAAAACGTTGCTGACACTCTTGGGATTGACCGCACAACATATACCTATTACGAAACGGGTAGGTCGACTCCAACTTTTAAAAATATGTGTAAGCTTTGCAAAATTTTCAATGTTACTCCTAACTATTTTTTCTCAGAAGAGGAAAGCAATGAATTTCAGCTTTCTGATGTTTCTATAAGCGAACCGCCTATGTATCTTGAAGCAAACAAGAGTGAAGAACAGATGTTGCTTCTTAATTTCCGTTTGCTTGATGAAGAATCAAAGAAAAAAGTTATGGAATTTGTTGAAAGTTTGAGTGATGATGGTCTATGATGAAATATAAGGTTAACCCCTCTGAATATATAAATCTTTTTGGGTGTCCGAAAAGTGTTGTTGATGAACATATTAAATTGTGTTCGCTTTTGCAGTTACAATCGTTTTTATTGCTTGCAAACGGTAAAGATGTAGAAGAAATCTCTAAAATACTTAATGTTCAAGAAAACTATGTATGTGATGCACTTGATTTTTGGGTGCAAAGAGGTGTTTTGTTGAATGACGAGGAAAAAATTGAAACACAACCGCAACCTGCGGAAAATCCGGATAAACCTCATATAGTCAAAGTTAAATCAATACCAACTTCGCAAGAGGCAACGCTCAGATGTTCACAAGATGAACGTTTAAAATTAATGATTGATGAAACTCAACGCATACTTAATAGAATTATTTCTATGTCGGAACTTTCAACTTTAATATGGTTGCATGACGATCAAGGACTTGAACCGGAAGTGATTCTAATGGCTGTTCAATATGCTAGCGAGCAGAAAATAAAAGGTTTTAAATACATAGAAAATATGTGCATCGGTTGGGCAAATGAAGGCATTTCTACTGTTAAACAGGCTAATGATAAAATAAACGAGCTATATCTTCGTAATTCTGCCTGGTGCTTGGTTGAATCTGCTTTCGGTATTCCGCATAGAAAAGCAACAAAAAAAGAGGATGAATTTTCAAATCGTTGGGTAAACGAATGGGAGTTTAATAAAAGTATGCTCGAAAAAGCATACGATAAATGTATTGACTCAACAGGTAAAATTGCTTTTCCGTATATAAATAAAATTTTAGCTAAATGGCACGAAAGTGGTTTTAAAAAGCCCGAAGATATTGTCGAAACAAAGAAAGAAGAGCCAAAGCAGAATAATAAGTCGTATTCCATCGATAAAATTCATAAAAAACTCAATAATTTTAAATAAGAGGAGAAATAATGGGAGTTCAAAGTAAGTTTTACAAATCTGCATTCAAAACATTGCAGGAACGTAAACAGATTTCCGAAGATAAAGCGATTGCAAAAAAGAATAAAATCTATAAAGATATTCCGGAACTTTTAGAAATTGATAATCAACTTTCAAAAAATATGGTTATTGTCGCACGTTATGCACTTTCCGAAGGTTCAAAACAAAAAATTGAAGAAATATCTAAAATTAGTCTTGAACTGAGCAATCGAAAAAGACAGTTATTATGTATGAATAATATCAATGAATCCGATTTAAAAGTTCAGTATTTTTGCAATAATTGTTCGGATACAGGATACGATAAAAACGGAAAAGTTTGCAGTTGTGTTAAAAGCCTTGCAAAACAATTTGCGTTTAAAGAACTCAATTCTTCTACACCACTTAATAATTGCACATTCGAAAATTTTGATTGCAACAGATATTCAGACGATAACAGAGAAGTTATGACCACAATTTTTGACTTTTGCAAAAATTACGCAGATGAATTCAACGAAAACAGTCAAAGTTTGTTGTTTATGGGTGGTACAGGATTAGGAAAAACTCATCTTTCGTTATCAATTGCAGGCAAAGTTATTGAAAAAGGATACGGAGTTATTTACGGTCCACTTAGTAAGATATTAGCAAAAATTGAAAAAGAACATTTTTCTCAAAGCGATAGCACAACACTTGATAATATTTGTGATTGTGATTTGTTGATAATTGATGATTTGGGAACTGAATTTTTGACTTCATTCACCACAAGTGTTTTGTATGATATCATCAACACAAGAATTTTAAATAGCAAACCTATTATCATCAGCACCAATTTGAGTGTTGAAGAACTCGAAAAGCAATACGGTCAACGTATTATATCTAGAATTTTCGGATGTTATAAAGGTTTTGTTTTTCGTGGTGAAGACATTAGACTTGATTAAGGAGTAGTTTTTGTGGGTAACACCGAAGAAAAGAAAACAAATAACGCCCCGAAGTCTATTCATAGTGGACACCGAAAGAGAATGCGAGAGAAATATTTGCGTGGCGGAGTTAATGCTTTTGAGCCTCACGAAATGTTGGAAATGTTACTATATACAAGCATTTCTCGTGGTGATACTAATCCGATAGCGCATAGACTTATTGACAAATTCGGTTCATTTTCGGGTGTATTGGACGCTTCTTTTGATGATTTGCAAACAGTTGATGGAGTAGGGGAATCTACTGCATTTTTAATAAAACTTATACCGGCAGCGGCTCGTGTGTATCTCGAAGATAGATGCGATAAATCAACGGCATTGCAGTCCGCTAAAGATTATGTCAACATTCTTCGTAGCAAGTATTTTGATATAATAGATGAATTACCATCAATTTTACTTATTGACGCATCTTATCGTCTTATAAAATGGGCTGCGATTGGCAAAGGCGGTAAATTTTCTGCTCAAATTGATACAAAGCAGTTAATTCACGAGGTTGTTCATTGTAATGCCGCTTATGTTGTTATGTGCCACAATCATCCGAGCGGAAACACTATGCCAAGTGACACAGACATAACTGTAACCCAAAATATTAAATCACTTTTAGATAGTGTTGATTGTAAATTAATCGATCACATTAT
>CADBMQ010000007.1 GCA_902795765.1 Oscillospiraceae bacterium
GTCGGCTCGAAACTTGCGTCGTCAGACTGTTCGCAAGTCACAGATGGTGCGGCAGTTGTTGTGTTGGCATCGGAAGATTATGTGATGAAAAAAGGTTTGAAAAAGCCGATTGTAAAAGGCTTTGGACATAGAGTAGCGCCGATGCTTTTCGACAAAAAAATTGCCGAAAGCAAGGAAAACGAATATATTTTGCCGTGGACTTATAAAGCGTGTTGCGACGCTTATAAGAGAAGCGGATTGACAGTTGACGATATAGACGTTTTTGAAACTCACGACTGCTTTTCGTCAAGCGAGTTTGCAGCGATTTCGGCATTCGGAATTACAAAGCCGGGCGAAGAAATTTCTGCGATTGAAAATGGCGTAATCGCATTTGACGGTGCGAAACCTATAAACCCGAGTGGTGGTTTGATAGGTTGTGGACATCCTGTTGGAGCGTCTGGTGTTAGAATGTTCCTTGATTTGTACAAACAAGTTACTAATACGGCAGGTAATTATCAGGTTAAAGACGCAAAAAATGCGATGATGCTTAATATAGGTGGAAGTGCAACAACAAATTATACATTCATTGTAGGACGTGAATAGTAATGATAGATGTTGAGAATAAGTACGGCACAAAAGATGTTCAAGAATATCTTTTGCCGATACTGAAAGATTTAGATGCGTTGTGCAGAGAAAACGATATCAAATATAGTATGATGGGCGGAGGATTGCTCGGCACTGTCCGACATAAAGGCTTTATCCCGTGGGACGATGACCTTGACTTGATTTTCGACCGTGAAAACTACGATAAATTTCTAAAAGTCTGCGAAACAAAGTTGCCGGATGAATATATGGTGACAAACAGCATTTGGATTAAACGAATTACAAGAAAAGACAATCCGGGAAGAAAGACATACAAATTTAATGTTAATGCAGGCACAACATTTGGCACAGTCAAGGTTGTTCCGCACAACACTGACTTGAAAGAAGTTCTCGCTGGTTCACTTTACTACATTGACCTTGTTGCAACAGATATTGCTAATGTAAACAAAGTGACAACAACTCTTAAAGTAAACAACGTAAACAACTGGGAACAAGCAGGCATCACAGTTGCTGATGGCTTTGAAGTAACATCTGCAACAGAACCCGGCGACGCTGGTGAGCTTTATATCACAATCGAACGCAAGGGCGATGTAAAAGCAACAGGCGAAGCAGTTATCGCTTCTGTTCCGGTTCGTGCTTGGTATCCGCACAATGTTCTTGGTAAAGACTCTGCTTGGTTGATTGCAAACAACAGAATTTTCCCGATGGACATCAAAGTTGAGGTTAAAGCAGGTGCAATCGAATTTGTAAATGTACAGGATTATATTGGTGCATTCTCTGCAAACCAAATCCAAATTGATAACGGAAAGTATGTGTGCTCCTGGTAAAATCGGTGTTATCATCGGTAAGGAAAGCGGCACAGGCAAAACAACATTGCATAACCACAAAGCAACTGCAGTAGCAGACAAAAAGGCTACATGTACAGAAGACGGTAAGATGGTTATGCTCAACGGCTTCCACAATGGTTTCTACTATGAGAACAACGTAATTATGTATGGTAAGGGTCTCGTTAAGGTTGACGGCGACTACTACTACATCAATATGAGCGGTAAAGCATTTGTTGGCTCTGTTGGCGTAACAGCAGAAAAGACAAACGGTCTTATGGCTCCCGGTAAGTACACATTCGGTGTTGACGGTAAGATGGTAATTCTTAACGGCTTTAAGAATGGCTTCTACTATGAAAACAACGTAATTATGTATGGTAAGGGTACTGTTAAAGTAGAAGGCGATATTTACTACATCAATAAGAGCGGTAAAGCTTATGTTGGTATGGTATCAATCACTGCTGAAAAAGCAAATGGTATTTTGACTCCTGGTAAGTACGAATTCGGTGCTGATGGTAAATTGGTACTCGATAAATAATTGATTTTTTGATAAATCAATGCCCGACTGATTTTTTCAGTCGGGTTGTCGCACTTAATTCAAAGCCTCCACGTGGCGTGCGACGGACAACGAGTTTTCTCGGCTGATTTGAATATTTAATTTGCGTTAAAACAGAAGAATTTTATAGGAGAATTTTGTGAACGTATTATTTTTGACATTAGGAAAAGTTAATTCAATTCATGAACCCGGAATATATAATGATTTGCTTTGCGAGTTTGCCGAAAACGGTCATAAAGTATATATCGTATCGCCGGTTGAAAAGCGTGAAAATAAAAAGACAGAGCTTTGTGTTGAAGACGGTGTAACCATTCTCCATCAAGAGATTGACAATATCCAAAAGGTAAATAATATAATAAAAAAAGGTATAGCGACTGTGACAGTCGGCTCGAAGTTTAAGTCGGGAATAAAAAAATACTTTTCAAATGTTAAGTTTGACTTGGTGTTGTATGCAACGCCACCGATAACTTTTTTGGGAGTTGTTAGGTATCTTAAAAAAAGGAATAACGCATTTTGTTATCTTATGCTTAAAGATATTTTCCCGCAAAATTCCGTTGACCTTGGAATGATGTCCAAAAGCGGTGTTGGTGGACAAATATACAACTATTTTCGCCGAAAAGAGATTAAGCTATATGAAATTTCGGACGAGATTGGTTGTATGTCGCCGAAGAATGTTGAATATGTGTTGAATCATAATAAAATAGATTCTAAAAAAGTCGAGTTGTCGCCTAATAGCATCAGACCGAAGGATTTATCAATTGACGAGAATATGCGCCTTAAAATGCGTCAAAAATATGGTATTCCGACCGATAAAACCGTGTTTGTGTATGGCGGTAATTTGGGCAAACCGCAGGGGGTTGACTTTATAATCGACTGCCTTAAAAAGCAGTATTCCGATGAAGTTTTCTTTTTCATTGTCGGAAACGGAACCGAATATAATAAATTAAATGAATTTTTCAAAAAGCAAAGCCCCAAAAATGCGATGCTTATGGAAAAATTGCCCCGTGAGGAGTATGATAGTTTGGTATCTGCGTGTGATGTCGGACTCATTTTCCTCGATAAAAGATTTACAATCCCGAACTATCCGAGCAGACTGCTCGCTTATTTACAAGCAAAATTGCCCGTACTTGCCTGTACCGATGTCAATTCCGATATTGGACAAACCATCACCGAAAACGGTTTTGGTTGGTGGTGTGAAAGCAAGAACGCCGATGATTTTGTGAAAACAGTTGCAACTGCGACAAAAACCGATTTGAAGCAATACGGAAAAATCGGATATGATTATTTAGTTGACAACTTTAATACAGCGAAGCAATATGAAACGATTATGTCGGCAGTTGGAGGAAAATGATGAAATTATTACTTATAAATGCAGTGTGCGGAATTCGTTCGACAGGTCGAATTTGTGTCGATATTGCCGAGCAATATGAAAAAGACGGCTATGATGTTAAAATCGCATATGGCAGAGAGAATGTCCCGAAGCAGTATGAAAAATATGCCGTTAAAATTGGTGGGAATGCCGATGTTTATGCTCACGCATTGGGGCATAAACTGTTCGATAATCGAGGAGCGTATAGCAAAAGTGCGACAAAAAAGTTCCTTGAATGGGCAGACGAATTTGACCCAGATATTTTGTGGCTTCATAATTTGCACGATTTTTATATCAATATCAAGCTTTTGTTTGGTTGGATAAAAAGCCGACCGAATATGCAGGTTAAATGGACTCAACACGACTGTTGGGCGTTTACAGGCGGATGCTATCACTATCAAATTTCAAAGTGCAATAAATGGCAGAGCAAATGTGATTCTTGCCCGAAAGTAAGCTCTTCAAGAGGCATTTTTCTTAAAACAAAAAAGAATTTTGAGTTAAAGAAAAAATTGTTCTGCGGAATTAAGAATATGACTTTGATAACACCGTCATACTGGCTCAGGGAAGAAGTTCAAAAAAGCTTTTTGAAGGAATATCCGATAGAAGTTGTGCATAACAAAATCGACTTAAATGTTTTCAAGCCAACAGAAGGAGATTTTCGCAAAAGATACGGACTCGAAGGCAAGACAATAATTTTGGGCGTTGCGTCTGCGTGGAGCAAGGAAAAAGGTCTTGATGATTTTATTAAACTGTCAACTATGCTTGACGACGGCAAAAAAATCGTGCTTGTCGGACTAAAAAAAGAGCAGATGAAAAATGTTCCCGAAAGCATATTGGTTATCCCGAGAACGAACAACGCAAAAGAACTTGCCGAGATTTACACAACATCGGACGTGTTTTTGAATTTGACATACGAAGATACATACCCGACAGTCAATCTCGAAGCACAAGCGTGTGGAACTCCTGTGATTACATATAAAACGGGTGGTAGTCCCGAAAGTGTGCCGACAGAAAATGTTGTCGAGTGCGGTAACTTGGAAGAAATAGTTGAAAAATTGAAAAGTATTAAGATTTTAAAGGTTAATACCGATTTTTAGGTGGCATATATGAAAAAAGTATTATTTATAACGAATATTCCGTCACCGTACAGAGTACAATTTTTTAATGAACTTGGAAAAAAGACGGAGCTTACAGTACTGTTTGAAAAGTCTTTTTCGAATGAGCGTGATGATTCTTGGAAAAACTATCGTTTTGATAATTTCAACGGAATTATTATGAAAGGAATTGACCGCTCGACAGATAGCGCTTTTTGTCCGCAAATTTGCAAATATATAAGCCGAAAATACGACTTTATCATAGTATCGAACATCTCTACACCGACAGGTATTTTGGCGGTTAATTATATGCGCCTTATGAAAATCGAGTACTATGTTGAAGGTGATGGCGGATACCCGAAAAGCGGTAAAGGCATTAAAGAAAAGATTAAACATTTCATCATTTCAGGCGCAAAAGGTTGTTTTAGTACGGGCAAAACTCACGATGAATACTATTTGACCTACGGAGCGAAAAAGGAGAATATCTATCGCTATCCGTTTTCATCGGTTAAGAGAGAGTCGTTTATAACTCGCAATTTTGATGATGTTGACACCATACTTGAAAACAAAAAAATCTGCAAGCAAAATCTTGATATAAAAGAAGAAAAGATGATTTTGACTATCGGTCAGTTCATCGAAAGAAAAGGCTTCGATGTTTTGTTGAAGGCAGTGAAATTATTGCCCGAAAATGTGGGTGTTTATTTTGTCGGAGGTGTTCCGACAGACGAATATAAAGAGCTGGCGAAAGGTCTTGAAAACGTTCATTTTGTCGGATTTAAAAAGCCGACTGAGCTGTCCGAATACTATAAATCAGCAGATGTTTTTGTTTTGCCGACACGAGAGGATATATGGGGGCTTGTTGTTAATGAGGCACTTTCATTTGCGCTGCCTGTTGTAACAACCGATAAGTGTATTGCGGGATGTGAGCTGATAAAAGTTGGCAAAAACGGATATATCGTGCCTGTTGAAAATGCGGAAGAATTAGCCGAAAAGACCAAAAAGATTTTGGATATTACGGCTTGTGATGAATACAAAAAAATGGCGACTGCTTGTCTTGAAATAGCAGACGAATATACCATCGAGGGTATGGTTGAAAGACATCTTGAAATTATAGATGCGAAGTAAAGGGGTTAGTATGAAAAAGGTAATCGTTTCAACATTTAATAATTCAAAAAATAATTATGGTGCATTGCTCCAAGCGTGTGCTTTAAATTCGTTTATTAAAAAAATCGGTTACCATCCCGAATTTGTAACGATTAACAACAGAAAAAAAGAAAAATTAAATAAAATCACATTAA
>CADBMQ010000008.1 GCA_902795765.1 Oscillospiraceae bacterium
CTCAGGCTTTACGATTTCTTTAAGGTCGGTCGGAATTCCAACATCCTTTGAAAGCTGTTTTACCGCATTGATTGCCGCTTTACGAGCATCTTCAAGCGACATTGCGTCAACTCCGTCAACGCCCATTGCCTTTGCAATATCACGATATTTTTCGCCTGTTGCAGGTGCATTATACTCCATAACTGTCGGAAGAATGATTGCATTTGCAACACCGTGCGGTGTATCATAAAGTGCGCCAAGCGGATGAGCCATTGAGTGAACGATGCCAAGTCCGACATTCGAGAAGCCCATACCTGCAACATACTGACCGAGCGCCATACCTTCTCTGCCTTCGGGTTTGTTTTCAACTGCCGAACGAAGATTTTTAGCGATAATTTCTATAGCCTTGATATGGAACATATCGCTCATTGCCCAAGCACCTGCGGTGATGTAGCCTTCGATTGCGTGGGTAAGTGCGTCCATACCTGTTGCAGCGGTGAGTCCTTTCGGCATTGATGACATCATATCGGGGTCAACTACTGCGACAACGGGAATGTCGTGAACATCAACGCAAACCATTTTGCGGTTTTTAGCGGCATCTGTTATTACATAGTTAATTGTTACCTCTGCGGCAGTTCCTGCGGTTGTCGGTACTGCGATAATCGGCACACATTTATTCTTTGTCGGTGCAACACCTTCAAGGCTTACAACGTCTTCAAACTCGGGATTTGTGATGATGATACCGATTGCTTTTGCGGTATCCATTGACGAACCACCACCGATTGCAACAATACAATCTGCACCCGAATTTTTGAATGACTGAACGCCTGTTTGAACATTTTCAACTGTCGGATTTGCTTTGATTTCGCTGTAAATTTCGTATGCCACACCCTCGGCATCGAGAATGTCGGTCAATTTTTTCGTAACACCAAACTTCAAAAGGTCGGGGTCGGAACACACGAACGCTTTTTTGAAACCTCTGCCTTTAATCTCTTCGGGAATGCTTTTGATAGCACCTACTCCGTGATACGAGGTTTCGTTGAGAACAAATCTGTTTGCCATAATAAAAACTCATTTTCTATTTACTCTGCCCTATGTGGCAGTCATTATACAATACACTAAAAATAAATGCTGTTGTTATATTTTGTCGGCAAGCCGTCAAGTAAAAGATGCGAATCGTTTGCAACTTGAAGTGCTTGTGGATATGAAATCTTGTCATTGCCGAAGTCGATTACAGTCACGCCCGTATGGCTCATATTAAATCGTTGGCACATAAGTGGAAGCGGTATGTCGAGAACGGCACTCAAAAAGAGCATACCCGTTCCTTGATGAGCGAAGAGAGCAACTCGGTCATACTGCGGATTATTCGCAATATAGCAACCTTTTTCACGGTCGTGCTCGTAGCCGAGTTCTTTCAAAAATCCGTCTGCCTCACGCTGAACACGAAGCGCACCCTCGCCAAAAGTTGTGTCTTTAAATTCGGGCTCGTTCATCCAATTATCGCCAAGTTCACGATAACGCTTTGAGCAGAAAAGTTCACGATATTTCGGCACACCAAACATCCAAGTTCGACTGCCGTCAGGTAGTTCAACCGACATCTGTTCCCACGCTCTGCCCTCGTCTGCCCAAGCAAGTTTTGTCAAGTCCTTTTTGAGTATCTCGCAAGTCGGCTCTGCCGTTTGGATTGCACGGGTGGACGTTGACGCATATATCTTGTCAATTCCATATCTTGTGAGTCTTTTTGCCACTGCTTCGGCTTGTCTTTTGCCGAGAGGTGTCAAAGAATCGGGATTGTATGTCGGATCGCCGTGGCGAACATAAAATAATAGCATTTTTTAGCCTCTTTATCGTGATATAATTTGTTGTTTTTTCTACATTTGATTTTAACATTTAAAAAATAAATTGTCAATATAAATTATTATTGTGTTTAAGTAAAAAAATAACAAAAACTCCTGCAATAATAATTGCAGGAGTTTTAAATTTAACTCTGTTTTCTTGTTTCGTTTGCTACTGTTGTTGTGACCGGTACTACGATAGAAACGGATTTTCTGAATTGCTCGGGTACCATTTTCTCGTCATCAAAACCTTTATATTTGTCGCCGACCTTCATACTTTCATTGCCTCTACTGAGTCCGCTGAAATACTCGGAATCGCCAACTCTACGGCGACTCTCGACTATGATATTATAATCGGTTGAGATGTATGTATAGTCATCGCCGTCCTCGTATTTATGACAGATAAGACCATAATATGTTCCTGTTGACGGAACTTCATCGTCCATAGCAATGCTGTTTGTATGTGTCAAAACTTTGAAGTGTTCTTTCAAAAGTTTATCCATTGAATCGTGATGAGCAACTGCTTCTTTTGTGTATCCGTCCTCTGTTGAAGCATTGTTTGTATATTCGTCCCAGCCGTTTGCTGTCTTGTGATAATAGTGCATTGTTGTGTCACGGTTTGTCCAATAAAAATACTCTTCGCCTACTCTTGCGACAACATAGTTCGCAAACTCTTCGTCCTCAAAGTCGATACGATAGTTGCCTTCAATATGAGGTGTTAATACCTCTTTATCATCTATATCTATCGGTGTTTCAACCTTTATTTTTGATGTATCCGCTCCACAAGATGCAACGCACAAGCACATTGCAACAGCAAGACATATTGCAAATATTTTTTTCATGATGGTCTCCTTACTTTTTAACACGCAAAAATGCACCTTTACTGATTTCACGAGAATAAAATTTAACAGGTTGTGCGGCATATCTCGCACATTCGAGTGGTTGCATATCTTTATCAAACAAGTCGCCCGTATCAATCTCGAACTGACCGAATTTCGGATCTAAAACATCAACCTTGCCCGGCCAAAAACGATTTCTTTGGGAAATAGTTGTCAACCCGTCTGTATGGTCCTCGACGACTCCACACAACTCCCAATCTCTGATATATCCGCCGCTCGTATAGACCTGACCTTGCTCGGGCTTACCATAGTAAAATGCAGTCGAATACTCACGATGGCTGATTTTCATAATCTCACGAACAAGTTCTTCCGACGGCTTATAGTCGAGTCCCTGCTCGGCAAATTTACGAGTTGCTCTTGCATAGGCATTGGTTACCGCCGCAACATAGTACTCCGTTTTTGCTCTGCCTTCGAGTTTCAAACAACAAACACCAGCTTTATACATTTCGGGGATATGCTCAATCATACACATATCCTTCGCATTGAGAATATAACTGCCGTCCTGATCCTCGATAATGTCCATATACTGATTTGGTCGGGTTTCCTCAACTAACTTATAATTCCAACGGCACGGCTGAGCACAGTCACCACGATTTGAATCTCTTCCTGTCAAGTAGTTGGACAAAAGGCATCTTCCTGAAACTGCCATACAGATTGCACCATGAGCAAAAGCCTCGATTTCAAGGTCTTTCGGAGTTTTTGCACGAATTTCGGCAATCTCTTCAAGCGAAAGTTCACGGGCAACAACTATTCTTTCTGCGCCCATATCGTGGTACGCTCTTGCAGTTAGATAGTTGACAACTCCCGTCTGCACAGAAATGTGGATTGCAACATTCGGTGCGTACTTTTTGCAAAGTGAAATCACACCGATGTCGGTAACAATAAACGCATCTATGCCTTGTGCGGCAACTGCCTCGATAAATTCGGGCAAACGATCGCAATCGTTGTTTCTCGGCAGAGTGTTGAGCGTCAAGTACGCTTTAACTCCCCGCTCGTGGGCATATCGAACACCCTCGCCGATTTCTTCTATTGTGAAGTTTGCGGCAGCGGCACGCATACCGAACTCTTGTCCCGCAAAATATACTGCGTCTGCGCCAAAATCTACCGCAACTTTTAATGTTTTAAGGCTACCCGCAGGGGATAGCACCTCTGGTTTGATTATCTTTTCCATTAGTATTCCCAATTTCCCTCTGATTGGAGTTTTGCAATTATTGCGTTATGCTCATTAAGTGAGTTTGTATAGTAGAAATTCATCTTCTTATCGGTTACAAAGTAAGTTGCTGTTACAGAAGTGTCGGGATTGAATGCGGCTTTGATAGCATCTGCACTCGGTGCGCAAAGCGGTCCGGGAGGAAGTCCCGGGTAACCACCCTCAACATTGGTATTGTATCTTCCGTTGCCGTATGGATATTCAGCAGTCGGAGTTGAACCGAGATATTTGCCCGAATCACCCTTGCCGTCAAGTCGGTTATAGAAAACCTGTGCGACTTTCGCCATATCCTTCGGGTAGCCACTTGCTTCGAGTTCGAGAATTGATGCAACTGAAAGCATTTGGTGAACTGTATATCCATGTTGTTTTGCAGATTGTACCATATCATCTGTGATCGACTTTGCGGTTTGTGCAAGCATTTTATCAATAGCACGTTCTGCATTTTTCACACCGTCAACATCTTCTTTTTTCTCAAAGAAATTGTATGTGTTCGGCGCAAGATAGCCTTCATATTTATAGTAAACTTTATCTGTCGGTATTTCATCGACAAAACTATAACTGTAACTGCCCTCTTCCATAGCCTTATCGAATTCCTTTTCGCTACATACATTTTTGGAAACAAGCAACGAACGAATTTGGTCTATTGTTGCACGTTCGGGGATTGTTACAGTAATTTCAGGCGCTTGAATACCTGCCTCTTGGAGCGTTTGGATTATTCCGTCATAACCCATAGCCGACTGCAATTCGTAATCGCCGTAGTTATATGTACCGTCTGCACCTGTGATTTTCGAGTAGATACGGAACAGGAACGGATATTGAATTACCTCTTTTTCTTCAAGCAAATCGGCTATTTGTTGTGTTGACGCACCTTCGGGAATTGTAACCCACTCTTTACCGCCGTTTTTGAAGTTAAAGCCCATAATATCAATCATCGCGATAAGACCTGCACCCGCAATTCCGAGCGAAACAACGATTATTCCGATAGTCCAGAGAACCGTTTTAAGTACACCGTGTTGCTTTTTCTCTTTTCTTCTGCCTTTGCGGTCGATTGTATATTCGACTTCGTCATCATAATCGTCGTAGTCGTCCTCGTTATCGTAATTATTAACAGAACGAGCATTATTGAGCGACCAACCCTCGCTTATCGGCTTTTCACCACTATCGACTACCTGAACATTATCTAAATTGATGTTCTCGTACTTATTTTCAATCGAATGACTGCTCAAATCATCAAAATCGTCAGTCGATTTCTTTTGCTCAGCATTTGAAAAAATATCGTCAATATGAAACTCCTCGCTATTATTTGACTCAGTTTGAGTCGGAGTTTGTTCAACTGTTTGAACATTTTCAACATTTTCAACTGTTTCAACACTGTTGTTTTCTGACTGATAATCTTTGTTAAAAAAATCATTCGTCTGCTTTTCTATTTTTCCAAGTGCTTTGTCTATCATAGCATCAAGGTCAAAATTATTGTTGTTTTCGCTCAAAATTATCTTCCTTTCCCTTTTAGATATACGTTCTGTTTATGTA
>CADBMQ010000009.1 GCA_902795765.1 Oscillospiraceae bacterium
CGCTATCGCTATTTCGGATATTCCGTGGGACGGCCCGATTAGTGGTGTGAATGTTGGTTTGGTTGACGGTCAAATCGTTATCAACCCAGACCTTGAACAACGTGCAAAATCTGACCTCGTTTTGACTGTTGCTTCAACAGAAGATTTGGTTGCTATGATCGAAGCAGGCGCTAACGAAGTTGACGATGATACTATGTTTGACGCTATTATGAAAGCACACGCTGTTAACAAAGAGGTTGTTGCTTTCATCAAAGGTATCGTTGCTGAAATCGGCAAAGAGAAGTTCGCTTTCGAATCGAACGATCCTGATCCAGCAGACTTTGACGAAGTTTACAACTTCTGTGTTGAGGATGTTAAAAAGGCTCTCGATACCGACGACAAGTTGGTTAGAGATGCTGCTCTCGCTCCTATTTACGATGCAGTTCACGAAAAGTTTGACGAGAAATTCGAAGAAAATCCCGCTAAACTTGACGAGATTATGTATAAAATCCAAAAGAAGATTGTTCGTGATTGGCTCAAAATCGAACACAAACGTGTTGACGGCAGAGGCATTGATGAAATCCGTCCGCTCAACGCTCAAATCGATCTTCTCCCTCGTGTTCACGGTTCGGGTATGTTCACTCGTGGTCAGACACAGGTTCTCTCAGTTGCTACACTCGGTCCGGTAAGCGATGCGCAGTTGCTTGACGGTATTGACGAACAGGCTGAAAAGAGATACATTCACCACTACAACTTCCCGTCCTACTCAGTTGGCGAAACCAAGCCTTCTCGTGGTCCGGGCAGACGTGAAATCGGTCACGGCGCTCTTGCTGAAAAAGCTTTGTTGCCGATGATTCCGCCTGTTGAAGAGTTCCCGTATGCTATCCGTGTTGTTTCCGAAGTTTTGTCATCAAACGGCTCAACATCACAGGCTTCTATCTGCGGTTCAACTCTCGCACTTATGGCTGCCGGTGTTCCGATTAAAGCACCTGTTGCAGGTATCTCTTGTGGTCTTATCACAGGCGACAACGGTGACTTTATGACAATGGTTGATATTCAAGGTCTTGAAGATTTCTTTGGCGATATGGACTTTAAGGTTGCAGGTACTAAGAATGGTATCACTGCTATCCAGATGGACTTGAAAGTTCACGGTCTTACTCCCGAAATCATCAAAGAGGCTTTCGCTAAAACTCACAAAGCAAGAAACTACATTCTCGATGAGATTATGCTTCCTGTTATTTCCGAGCCGAGAGCAGAACTTTCTAAGTATGCTCCGAAGATGCTTACTACTGTTATCAACCCCGACAAGATCGGTGATGTTATCGGTAAGCAAGGTAAGGTTATCCAGAAATTACAAGAAGAGTGCGAATGTAAAATCAACATCGAAGAAAACGGTCATGTATTTGTTGCCGCTGTTGATATTGAAAACGCAAAACGTGCTATCTCTATCATCGAAACTATCGCTAACGATCCCGAAATCGGTGCTATTTACAAGGGTGTTGTAACAAAGCTTATGTCGTTTGGTGCTTTTGTTGAAATCGCTCCCGGTAAAGAGGGTCTTGTTCACATCAGCAAGCTCGACGTTAAGCGTGTTGAAAAGGTTGAAGACGTTGTTCAAGTTGGCGACGAAGTTATCGTTAAAGTAACTGAAATCGACGATCAAGGCAGACTTAACCTTTCTCGCCGTGACGCTCTCGTTGAGGTGAACGGTGCAGTTGTTGAGGAAGACGCTGACGCAGGTCAAGACAGACCTCGCAGACCTCGTAGACCGCACGGTGACCGTGACAACAGAAGAAAATAATAGGCGGGCTTTCCGCTTGGTCAAAAAGCGCCCGCACGGGTGCTTTTTGCTTTTTCATTGATTTAAAGGTGGTGTATTATGCCTTCAAATGAAATGAGTTTTGGAAAATATGCAGCTCATAAAGTGCGAACTTATCTGACAAGAATGGCTAATATGCCTGTTGCTTGTCGAGTTGCATTTATGGTGCTGGTTGCGTCTTATTTAAACGCAGTTTTGTCGATTGCAATGACTGTTGCGTGTGGCGTTTATGTTATTTGCAACCGTGAATGCCGTAAAGATATTTGTTCGGACAATAACAACCTGATTTCACTCGGCTTATGCGCTCTTTTTATCGGAGTTTCATTTTTTAACAGGAACTATGTTGGAATACTTGCTATGTTGTTTTTCACATTTCTTGTTTTTATTATGACGAGTGTGCGAAAACGGATTACTCGCAGATTTTTCGAGGATTTGGTTACTGCTCACCTAACATATAGCGTTTTTGCTGTTATTGTTGCGTTTATCGAGTGGTGTTGCCATCTTTCGGCTCCGATATATCGAAGTGCATCAACATTTTTAAATCCGCTCTATTTTTCCTATTTCATTGCAATTTCGGCGGTTATGGCAACCTACCGACTTGTTGTTTCTCCGAGAGCAAGACTTGTTCACGGATTTGTGCTTTTGATAGACATTTTCGGAATGTTACTTTCGGGTGGCAGACTTCCTTGGATTGGTATGTTTGCAGGTTGTCTTGCCGTGTTGATTTTTTGCAGAAAATATAAACTATTCGTTTTATTTTCAATCGCAATTTGCTTTATGATTGGCTTTGCGGCTATGTTCCCCAATCTGCCTATTCTCGAATCTCTGCGACTTGGCTCGATTGGTGCGGGTTACGAAGAGCGTATTCCCTATTGGAAACTCGCTCTCGAAGGATTTGAGAAAAGCCCGTTCTTCGGTCAAGGCATTCTCGGTGTATTAAATCTTTCACTGCAAAAGAACCCTGGTATACTATCGCACATTTTCGATGCAAACGGTGGTTTGGCAACAGCTATGGAGTCGCTTAAATATTCACGAAATGTGCCAAACGGACTAATGCTCCATGCCCACAACATTTTGTTTGATATGCTTTGCAATCTTGGTATCATCGGTTCGATCATCTTTATGTTCTGCCTTGTTAGATACCTGACGAATATGTATAGCAAATTTGATTATAAATCAAATCAGCCTATGATTGCTCTTATGGTCGGCTTTATTTGTGCCGTTACCGTTAACAGCATTCTGGACTGTCAATTTATCGGTGCACAGACTATGGCATTTACTGTTATTTTATTCTCTGCGACCGGTTTGAAAAAGGAAAAAGGTTATGATGACCTCAAAAACGAATTGACTTTACAGGAAATTCGTGAACACTTTTCAAAGAAAATTCATAAAAAAATATCTCGCTAAATAAGGAGAAGTGATATTATGAAAGAAAAATTTTATATTACGACCGCTATCGCTTACACATCGGCGAAGCCTCATATCGGCAACACTTACGAGATTGTTATGACAGACGCAGTTGCAAGATATAAGCGTATGCTCGGCTATGACGTTTTCTTCCTTACAGGTACTGACGAGCATGGTCAGAAAATTGAAGAAAAAGCAAAAAATGCAGGTTGCACTCCGAAAGAGTATGTTGACAAGGTTTCGGGCGAAATTCGTGAAATCTGCGACCTTATGAACACGACTTACGATAAATTCATTCGTACAACTGACGACTACCACGAAAAGTGCGTACAGAAGATTTTTAAGAAGCTCTATGATCAAGGCGACATTTACAAGAGTGAGTATGAAGGTCTTTACTGCACCCCTTGCGAGTCTTTCTGGACACAGAGCCAGCTCATCGACGGCAAATGCCCCGACTGTGGTCGTGAGGTTAAACCTGCGAAAGAAGAAGCGTATTTCTTGAAGCTTTCTAAATATCAAAAGCAACTCGAAGAGTACATCGAGTCGCAGGACAACTTCATTTATCCCGAGGCTCGTAAGAAAGAGATGCTCAACAACTTCATCAAGCCAGGTTTGCAAGATTTGTGCGTTTCTCGTACAAGTTTCAAATGGGGTATCCCTGTAAACTTCGATGACAAGCACGTTATCTACGTTTGGATTGACGCTCTTTCAAACTATATCACTGCTCTTGGCTACGATCCCGACGGCTCGAGCGAACAATATAAAAAATACTGGCCTGCTGACGTTCACGTTATCGGTAAGGATATCGTTCGTTTCCACACAATTTATTGGCCGATTATGCTTATGGCTCTCGGTGAGCCGTTGCCGAAACAGGTTTACGGTCATCCGTGGATGCTCTTCGGTGAGGACAAGATGTCGAAATCTCGTGGCAACGTAATTTATGCAGACGATTTGGTTAATCGCTTTGGTGTTGACGCAGTTCGTTATTACTTGCTCGCTGAAATGCCTCACGCTGCTGACGGCTCAATCACCTATGAAACAGTTATCGAGCGATACAACTCCGACCTTGCGAACACTATCGGCAACCTTGTAAACCGTACAGTTGCTATGCAGAACAAGTATTTCAGTGGTGTTATTCAAAGTGCTGACTGCCGTGAGCCTCTTGATGACGAGTTGGTTATGGCTTGTGAGAATGCAAGAAATGATGTTGATAAGTTTATCAACGAGTTCCGTATGGCTGATGCCGTTGAGGCTGTTTTGAATCTCGCAAAGCGTTGCAATAAGTACATTGACGAAACTATGCCGTGGGCTCTCGCAAAAGACGAGAACACACTTCCCCGTCTTGGCACCGTGCTTTACAATCTTCTTGAAAGCATTCGTGTTGTTTCGGTTTTGCTCCGTCCGTTTATGCCCGACACTTCCGACAAGATTGCCGTTCAGCTCGGCAACCCGACTTGCGACTACGAGTCTATCAAACAGTTTGGTGGTATGACTATTGGCGCTAATGTTGGCGAGGCTACTCCGTTGTTTGCTCGTATTGACGCAGATAAGTTGATTGAGCAGATGCAAGCAGAAATGGAAGCAAAGAAGAAAGAGGCTAAAAAAGCCGAAGGCATTGCATTCCTCGATGAAATTGTGATTGACGACTTCGCAAAGGTTGATTTGCGTGTTGCAAAGGTTATCGACTGCGAACCCGTTAAACGTGCGAAGAAGCTTCTTAAACTCACACTTGATGATGGCAGCGGAAACGATCGCATTGTTGCATCGGGTATCGCTCAGTATTATAAGCCCGAAGAACTTAAAGGCAAGAGCGTTATCGTTGTTGCAAACTTGAAGCCTGTTACACTTTGCGGTGTTGAAAGTCACGGTATGATTCTTGCGGCTGACACTCCCGACGGTGTTAAGGTAATCTTCCCTGATGGTATTCCCGCAGGTTCAAAAATTAGATAAATTTAAAATCCGTTCGATTTAATCGAACGGATTTTTTTATTATTACTTCCAACAATCTAACAAACTGTTTAACTGCTCAATGTCCTCATCTATATCAGTACAAGCATACTGATTTTCATCACGATTGACTGTTACTTTATGTTTATTAAATCTACCAAATTCGACAATATAAATACATATTCCCGACCAGCTGCGGTAGATATATAACTTATTATCTTCAAAATAGCAAAACCACCTATCTTCCATTTCGTCCGGGATATGGCCTCGCTTTAAATTTTCCATTTCTTCTTTATTAAATTGTTTTTTTAATTTAAAGTTATCAAATTTTTCGGGCATTGGACTTGTATCCCAATCCTCTTTGGTCACTATATAATCTCTTGACATAGACTTAAATCTTCCTTACTTTTATAATATTTTTGTTTTGTGTCGAGTTACATGACATCCGATATTGACTGCAACGGGCAGACCTGCGATATGCGTTGGGAAGTACTCAACATTCACGCCAAGTGCAGTTGTTTTGCCCGAAAATCCTTGCGGTCCAATTCCGAGTTCGTTCACTCTTTTGAGCAAATCTTGTTCGAGTTTTGCATAGAACTCATTTTCATTAGCCATATCGATTGGACGGCAGAGTGCTTGTTTTGAAAGCATTGCGCACTTTTCAAAGTCGCCACCGATACCAACTCCGACCACCATTGGCGGACACGGATTCGAACCCGCTTTTTTCACAACATCAAGCACGGCATTTATCACATCGTCACGAGTTGCGGCAGGTGTCAACATTCTAACACCGCTCATATTTTCCGAGCCGAAACCTTTTGGGGCTACTGTGAGTTTGAGTTTATCGCCCGAAACTATACGTGTATGGATAATTGCAGGGGTGTTGTTGCCCGTATTAACTCGGTTCATCGGATCGCCGACAACCGAAAGACGAAGTTTACCATCAACATAGCCTTGCGCCACACCGAGATTTACTGCCTCTTCAAAATCGCCACCGACAATATGCACATCCTGACCGATTTCGGCAAAAATTACCGCCATACCCGTATCCTGACAAACGGGAACGTCAAGTTCTCTCGCACAAGTGATATTGTCACAAATATCGCACATTATCGCCTTTGGAAGTTCGTCAGTTTCATCGCACTTTGCCTTTTCAACTGCGCTGATTATATCATTCGACAAGTTTTTATTAGCATCAATGCAAAGTTTTGCGATTTCACGAGTTATATCCTCTGCTTTAATTTCTCTCATTTATATTTCCTTTCAAAAAAAGTCCCATCATAAGACAGGACTTTCTATTTTACTGTTTTGTTGCACGGCGGTTACGCTTAACCTCACCGTTTTTACGCTTTAAGTCCATAAATTTTTCATCGCTGGACTGCTTGAAACGAGCCATCATATCTTCAAAACTGTTTGATTCAGTCTTTGGCTTTTGTGGCTCATTTGAACGCTCACGATTATTAAAAGGACGGTCGTTTTTCGGACGGAACTCTCCCTTTGGTTTGCGTTCGGGACGCTCATTGTTCTCCATTGCTCTGCGGATTGACAACGAAATTTTGCCCTTTTCGTTTACGCCCATAACCTTAACTTTAACGGTGTCGCCAACTTTTAAAAACTCGTTTATATCGTTGACAAAACTCGTTGAAACCTCGGAAATATGTACCATTCCGCTTGTGTTTGAGTCAAGGTCTACAAATGCTCCAAAATTTGTGATACCTGTGACCTTGCCTTCTAAAACTGCTCCGACTTCGATTTGCATAAAAACAAATTCTCCCTTTAAAATTTACTTTCCTTCTGTATTTTGAAAGATTTCTTCGCCCGCATAGACATATCCGAGTTTTTCTCTCGCCATTCGTTCGATTAAATCTTTTTCAGAACCACTTTTTATAAGTTTTTTCAAGTTCTCATTTTCAGCGGATTTTTGCTCGATTGCAGTTTTTCGCTCACTCAACTGCGAACGAACCTGAACAAGTTCCGCTTGTAGGGAAACCATTGAAAAGACGGTATAACAAGCAAAAACAAACACGGCAAGGGAAATTGCGAATTTAAACATACCGCTGTTTTTTTGCTTTTTCTTTTTTACGGGAGGTCTGCTTTGTCTTTGACGCATTTGTTGTGGACGAGCCCTTCGTCCTCTTTCCTGTGCCACTAACAAACCCCCTTCTCTTGCATTTTATATCAATCCAATTATACAACAACTTACACCGTTGTTGCAACACTTTTTTCAAGTTTATTGCACATTTTCCCATTATGCTCAATAAACTGCCTAAAACCTTGCGTAAAATTGTTGAAATACGTGCAGTTATTGGCATAATTATTCGCTTGGAAACAAATGATATCACGCTTTTTATCGCTTTCAAGATAGCAACAGCAACTTTTAGCATTCGTTCTCCAAGCAAAATTCGCCATATTACAAAGCCGACTGTTTCACTTGCAAGCACGAACCACCTGACATAGCCTCGACATCTGACAAGCAACAGACAAAATGTCACGACTGCCGAGATTACCCAAAATAGAATATCAAGCACAAATATTGCGACTGAACCTATGGGAAACGACAGACGAACCGCTTTGAAAATTTCGTACAAAACGCAAAGCAACATACCCATCACGAGTGCAAAAGCAATCGTTGCAAGGTCGTATACAGGGCTTATTTCATTCATCTAAAAAGGCGCCTCATAAATCCGCCCGACCTGTCTTCCGAGTATGCCATTCCGTCGATACGACCGCTGACATCACACCTGCCCGAATCAACATCAAGTCCGAGTATTTTTAACCCCTCGCCTTTAATCGTTAGCTTGCCAAGGTCGGTCGCCAGAATTACAGTTTCTTCGTCAAATGTTTCAACTTGCGAAACTCCTGTTAGCGTCATTCGTTGACGGTTGTCTATCGACACCGTATGAGGCATTTTGACTTCTCTTTTTTGCTCCTGCATAAAATCTGCTCCTAAAAATAATTTCAGTTAATTTTATGCTTTGCAACAGTTGGTTATTCCACAATTTTATAAAGAAGCGCTGCTTCCTCTTTCTTTGTATATTCTTTCACTTCAAGCACTTCGGCACGAAACATCTTTTCGCCAAATGCTATTTCGATTATATCGCCAACTTTTACATCATAAGACGCACGAGCAACTTTGCCGTTGACAGTTACTCTTCCTGCATCACACGCCTCGTTGGCAACTGTTCTGCGTTTGATAATTCGGGATATTTTTAAATATTTATCTAATCTCATACTAACACCTTTATAAAAAGCAAAACGGCTCTTTCGAGCCGTTTTTACTTATCTTACTTAGAAATTGCATCCTTGAATGCCTTACCTGCTTTGAAAACAGGAAGTTTGGAAGCCGGAATCTCAATCTTCTCTTTTGTTCTCGGATTCAAACCAGTTCTTGCATTGCGCTCACGAACCTCAAAAGTACCAAAGCCAACGAGTTGAACTTTGTCACCACTTTTAAGAGTGTCAACAACTGCATCAATAACTGCTGCTACTGCTTTCTCAGCATCTTTCTTAGAAATTTCTGCTTTTGCAGCTACTGCACTTACCAATTCTGTTTTGTTCATTTGTATAACCTCCATAATAATTTTATTTTAACGGAAATACCGCTAAATTCAATCCTTTTTAACGTTTCCACGCTCTTCCTGTTCAAAGCGTTCGATAAATCTATCGCAACTGCTTGCCAATTCCTGCTCGGCATTTATGCCGCAACTATGAGCGACTTTTGTTACACTAAGCAACATATCTCCAAGAGCTTCTGCTGATTTTTCATTTTGGAAATCGTTAAAACTTTTAACTAAGTCATTCATTGCATCTGCGCTATCGCAAGAACCTTTACCTGCTTTTGCGGCACGCTTTTGCAATTTTTGCGCTCTCATCAATGATGGAAACGCTTTCGGTACACTTTTGAGAGTATCTGTCAAATCAACTTGATTTTTTTCTTGCATTTTAATTTTATCCCAATTTTCAAGCACCTGCTCGGGAGTATCTGCTTTAACAGTACTGAAAACGTGAGGATGACGGAGAATTAGTTTTTTGCAAATTCCGTCTGCCACTTTGGGCAAATTAAATTCATCTGTTTCTTCGGCTATCACGCTATGGAACACAACCTGCAACAACAAATCACCGAGTTCCTCGCACATATCAACACTGCTGTTATTATCAATAGCATCTGCTGTTTCGTATGCCTCTTCGATAAGGTCAGCTCTAATCGACTGATGCGTCTGCACCTTATCCCACGGACAGCCATTTTCACTGCGGAGCATACGGACTATCTCGACAAGGTCTTGCACCTCGTAATTATCTTTATACTCAAAGCCCATAGTCCACATCCCACTTAATGTTCTAATCCTATTTTAACCTAAAACTTTTAATTTTGCAAGTATTTTTTCAATTTTTTCGCCCTTAGGAAGCAATTTTACGTCTTCTGAGGTAAGAGTTTTGAGAGAAAATAGCAATATAAGGTAAATTATTCCTGCTGCTGCGACAGAAATTACTGTCGAGAGCATTAGACTGCCTATCACTTTCTTCAAAAGATACGAGCATCCAATTGCGGTCAACATACACGAAACACCTGCAACAGTCGGCTTTCCGACTGTTTTCCAAACCGATATACCAACACCCGAATATCTCACAAGCGCAATGATATTCAAGATTACGATTATGACATAACAAGCGAGTGTTGAATATGCCGCACCCATAATATTTATTGACGGAATGCCGATTAGAATTATATTCAAAACAATTTTGATTGCCGTACCTGTGAGCACGGTTATTACGGGGATTTTTTGCTTTCCTATGGCTTGAAGCATACTCGTTATCGGCATTGACAATCCCGAAAGCACACCCGAAATTGCGAGGTAGAAAAGCAAATCTGCCATAATCGGTACTTGCGGATTGCCCGGATAGAAGATTGTCAGAAACTCACCCGACAGAGCAGATATTCCGAGTCCAACGGGCATTGCGATTATCGAAACGACACGAAGCACCGACTCGATATTGTATCTTACCATTTTGCGGTCGTTTTGAGTCCACGCAGTTGCAATATTCGGCAATGCAGATATGCCTATCATAGATGTAAGTGTCGGAATTAAATTATAAAACGAGTATGCACCGCCCTTATAGCAACCATACAAGTTACTCGGAATTTCTGCGTCACTCACTCCGTTGAGAGCCGTGCCGTGAGATGCGATAAGCGTATCTCTGCCCGATTGAATTGCACTCTGCAACTGATTTTGTACTGTTGCAAGGTCGATTATACTTGCCAAGTTTTGTGCCAATGCACCAAGCACAACAGGAAGTGCGAAAAGCATAAGTGTTTTGAAGTTTTGCTTATCGGGAAGTGCAGGAACTGAGCGTTCGAGTTCCTCTTCGGTTATGCCGTCGCCATATACACGATGGCGAATTAAAAGGAATATCGAGCCGATTATCGTTCCGAGTGTTACGCCACCAATTGCACCTGCCGATGCGTATGGAAGAGTCGCATTAAATGCACTTTCGGGGATTTTTCCGAGAAACAAATTGTCGAGTGTTTCACCGGGATCGGTTATCGCCGTGCCGAATACCATTCCTGTATTTTCATATTGCGACACCCCTGTCTTTATTACAAAAAATGCGATAATCAGTCCGAAAATCAGTTTGCTAAGTGCCTCTATTACCTGCGAAACGGCTGTCGGATTCATATTTCTGACGCCTTCGTAATAGCCACGGTAGCACGACATTATACAACAGAAAAAGATTGACGGAGCAACCACGAGCATACAGTAAATGCTATTTGGATTTTCTGTGACATAAGTCGTGAACGGGTATGCAACAAGTGCGATAAGCATAAAGCCGAGTATGCCCGTTATGAAAAAGGTCTTTTTCGCTACACGAAGCAAACTTCGTGCATCACGAAATCTCTCTTGTGCCACAGCATCTGCGACAAGTTTGGAAACTGCTATCGGCAAACCTGCCATAGCAATCGTATATATCGGTGCATAAACATCATACGCAGCCGAATAGTAACCCATACCCGTCATTCCGATTAAGTTTCCGAGCGGAATTTTGAAAACTGCTCCGATAACTTTAACCATAACGGTGGACACCATAAGTATCAAAGCGCCATTTAGTAAATTATGCTGGGTTTTAGTTTTGGTTTTGGTTTTCACCATTAAAGCCTCCTGACAAGCCTTTTATATCTGTTCAATTACCTTTAATGCAAGTTCAAACATATCCGTCTGGTCTCGTTTTTGAACCTCACGATAACTCTCACACGCAACATCGTCTGCATCATCCGAAATGCCTCGCCAAGAGATGAACGGCACACCCGCTTTGTAGCACACAGACGCTATTGCCGCAGACTCCATATCGCAACAGTTTGCGCCACACAAATTAACGAGTTTTTGCGACATTTCTTTATCTGCGATAAATGAGTCGCCTGAAACAAGCACACCCTCGACAACGTTTTCATCAACCGATTTCACGATATCAAACAAGCGTTTATCGGGTTCGTAAACATCAACCGCCTGTGGCTTTTTGAACGGCTTATAGCCGAGTGGAGTCAAATCAAAATCGTGTTCCAAAAGTTTTGTTCCGACAACAATATCGCCTTTGCGAACATGCGACATTGCACCCGAAAGTCCGAAGTTGATTACAGTTTCAACTCCCTTGCCGAAAATAAGCGAGGCAGTTGCTCCTGCGGAATTAACTTTTCCTGTATTGCAAAAATGTGCAATTACCAAATGACTGCCGACATTAAATTCCAAAGTTTTTTCGCCATTGAAAATATACTCTTTGCCACCATTTTCGGCAGAGTAGTTTTCAACCGGGACAAACTCGTGTTCGTCAGCGATTATCATACCAATTTTCATATTTTTTATCCTTTCAAATTAAAAAGGGCATAACAATAGTGTATGCCCCTTCTACAATTAAAATAAAAATTAGAGTTTTTTACCACATTTATTGCAAAATGCAGCGTCTTGCGGATTTTTTGTTCCACAAAAAGCACATGTACGACAAGTTTTGCAACCATCAACCTGTGATTCGAGTTCTGCAAGTTGTTGTTCCTTCTCTTCGATGCCTTTCATTGTTTCCATCATTGCTTCTTCATTGTCCGAAACATTTGTTTTTGCATCAAAATACATTCTGCCCAAAGTTTCAAAATCCTTTGAAATTTGTGAACGCAAAGAAGCCATACGATAGCGAAGCTTCTGACTTGCGATAACATCGCCTGTGAATTTTACAGTTGTATCTATTGCGCCTTTACCTGTATTAACAACATCATCGAAAAATCCCATTGTGAAAATCTCCTTTTTAAAATATATTATACTTCTATTATATTAAGATTTTTTAAAAAAATCAAGTACTTTTTATCTTCTGCGTCGATCGCTGACCAAAAGTATCAGTCTTAAAAGTTGCATAACAGAAACTGCGAGCGCCGCTACATAAGTTAGTGCGGCAGCAGTCAACACCTTTCGACAAGATACGCAGTCGGATTCGTCTAACAAATTCATCGAGCGTATTGTCGCCATTGCTCTGCGAGATGCGTTGAACTCGGTCGGGAGTGTCACGAGTTGAAACAGTACGCACAACGAGAAAAGTGCCACACCAATATATGCGACAACTATTGCGTTATATGACCACGCTGTTAGAATTATGCCGAGTATTACAAGCGGTATCGACAAACGAGAGCCGATATTAGTTAGCGGTATTATCGCACTTCGGATTTTAATTGGCAGGTAGCCTTGATTATGCTGCACTGCGTGGCCACATTCGTGAGCCGCTACGCCAACTGCTGCTGCCGATGAAGACGAATAGGTTGAGTCGGACAGGCGAACTACATTGCTACTGGGATCGTAGTGGTCGGTCAAATTACCCGGTACTCGCTCTATGCGAACGTTTTTTAAGCCATTTGCGTCTAATATACGTCTTGCCG
>CADBMQ010000010.1 GCA_902795765.1 Oscillospiraceae bacterium
CCCTTCGGCACAAGGCATCTATACGGAATTCCGTGGCTTTGACCACGTTCAAGATGCAAACGCTTGTCTTCCGATTTTTGTACGGCATCGGGAGTTTTCAGTTTTTCGCCTATCGAGAGCGGATTGTGAATATCAACAAAGTAACAATTTCTACCAATATCATCATAAAATGTTCGACACGCAACATAGTCGTCAACAGTAAGCACATATTCGCCGACAATCCTGCGTGACTCACGCACCCCAACTGACGGGGCAGTCGCAGTCAAATGAGCATTGCCGTAAACTTCAGGGCAGTATTTTTTAAGCCCCATATCGAACTCGTGAGCTAACTCACGACCTTCAATTATTGCGTGGCTGACGCTTTCGGGATTAGTCGAGTCAACATTGAATAAATGACCTGCATTAAATCCGACAACACCGTAGTTTATGTGCGATTGACAAATATGCGTGTCTTTGATGAGTGGCAAATCTTCGTCTGCAATCATCTCGAAAATTTTTGTTGTACTGCTCGATGCGTACATATAGCCGAGTTCGTCATACTTATCTTCGTTCACACCCGTAAGTGTAAAACAAAGTGTAGACGGCTGAACTTCGCCGTCATCGCCTGTCAATGTCGGAACACCGACAAAATAAGCAATATCTGCATCTCCCGTGCAGTCAACAAATGCCTTCGCACCGTATGCGCAAATACCTGCTTTGTTTGAAACGATAACTTTTGAAACACGATTACCTTCTGAAATAACGTCGCAAACTGATGTGTTAAATAGAACATTCGCACCCGAACCGACAACCAATTTGTCATAGACGAGTTTGAGAGCCTCTGCATCAATCGAAACCCAGTCGGAGTTTTTGTCGACATCGGCAAACGGAATTGCCTTTGAAGCTTTGCGAAACACCTCTTCGGAAATGCCGTTGTAGATAATCTTTTCGCCGTCAGAGTATGGAGCCCAAGCGGGAACAAGACCAATAGTCGCCATACCACCAAGACAGCCACTCGCTTCAATTAAGAGCGTTTTCGCACCAAGTCGAGCAGAAGCCGTAGCGGCAGCACAGCCGGCAGGTCCACCACCTGCAACAATAACATCATATTCATTATTTTCGGGAATTTCTCTTGTGTAAATCATCAGTAATCACCTCTTCAAGTCGATTATAACACTCGATATATTTTAAGTCAATACTTTTTTTCAAAAAAAGTGTGCAAACTGAGGAAAAGTGTGGTAAAATAGATATATATTTGAAACAAGGAATGATTTTTATGTTTGAAAGCAGTAAACTTGCAATACTTACAGACTATTACGAATTTTCAATGGCAAACGGATTTTTCAATGCAGGTATCGGCAATCGAACTGCGTGTTTTGACGTGTTCTTCCGCAGAGTTCCCGATAATGGTGGATTTGCAATCTGCGTTGGACTTGAACAGGTAATAGACTATCTTGAAAATATGCGGTTTGACGAATATGATATTCAGTTGCTCCGCTCAAAAGGAGTGTTCTCGGAAGAGTTTTTGAACTATCTTCGTGCGTTCAAATTCGAGTGCGATGTTTGGGCAGTGCCCGAAGGTACACCCGTGTTCCCGAAAGAGCCGATTATGACTGTTCGTGGACCACTTTGCCAAACAATAATAATTGAAACGATGCTTTTGTGTTGCCTTAATCATCAGTCGCTTATCGCAACAAAAGCAAATCGAATTGTCCGTGCCGCACAGGGTAGGGATGTTATGGAATTCGGTGCAAGACGTGCGCATAATACTGCCGCTGCAATCTACGGTGCTCGTGCGTCATATATCGCAGGTGCTTGTGGTTCGAGCAATACATTAACTGACGAGCGTTACCATATCCCTGCAATCGGAACAATGGCACACAGTTGGGTGCAGTCGTTCCCGAACGAATATACCGCATTTTGCGAGTATGCCCGTCAGTATCCGAATAATTGCACATTGCTTGTTGATACATTCAATACGCTCAAATCAGGTGTGCCGAATGCGATTAGATGCTTTGACGATGTTTTGAAACCGCTCGGTTGTCGTCCGAAAGGCATTAGAATTGATAGTGGAGATATAACCTATCTTTCAAAGAAAGCAAGAAAGATGCTCGACGATGCAGGTTATCCCGATTGTCAGATTGTTGCATCAAACTCGCTTGATGAATATATCATTCGTGACTTGCTGATAGAAGGTGCGGCAGTTGATTCATTCGGTGTTGGCGAACGACTTATAACAGCATCAAGCGATCCTGTTTTCGGTGGTGTGTATAAAATGTGTGCGCTTGAAAACGAAAACGGCGAACTCGAACCGAAAGTCAAATTCTCGGATAATGTCGGCAAAATAACAATTCCTTGCTTTAAACGAGTATGGCGACTGTTTGATAATAAGTCGGGCAAAGCGATTGCAGATGTAATAACAATGCACGATGAGAAGATTGACGAGTCACAGCCGTATGAACTTTTCGATCCCGACCATGTTTGGAAACGCAAAACAGTAACCGATTTTATCGCACGTTCGCTTTGCGTTCCGATATATGAAAAAGGAAAACTTGTATATAAAACACCCGAAATTAACGAGATAAGGGACTATTGCGATAAGCAGATAGAAACTATTTGGGACGAGGTTCAACGTTTTGAAAATCCGCATAACTACTACGTTGACCTTTCGCAAAAACTTTGGGACGAAAGAAACAGAATTTTGGCGGATATTTCAGGATATAAAAGGAGCGAAAAATAATGTTTAAAAAAATACTTTGCATTCTCTCGGCACTAACAATAGCACTCGCAGTTGCATCTTGTGGTGGCGAAGAAACTACAACAGATATAGTTAAAACAACTGTTGCAAGAACAACAGTCACATCTAAAAACAGCGTCAAAGAACTTGCCGAAAAAGGCACAATGGATTGCACAACAATAAAACTCGGTGACATAGTTGACCGAATTTACGAAAAATATCCGAAACGTCCGTCGGGAACTGCAAGTAATGCTAATGCAAACCAAAATGATGACGGAATTTATCTCGAAGAGAAACTCGGCACAACAATGACTCGCTTTATGTATTCGGATTTGCAGTTCTATACTGTGAACGGCAGGGATAACGAGGGTGTCGCAATAATCGTAACAGGTGGCAACGCATACGGATTTAAATGCGGTGTCCACTTGAAATCTGATGTTGTCGCATCGCTCGGCACACCCGATTTCGAGGGCAAACTCGCTGAAAAAGAGAGATTCTTTATGTTCGGTGGACAAAATGTCGAAAGACTCGCATATAAATTCGGCAAATATCGTCTTGATTTCATTATCACAGACGGCACATTGTCGCAAATGGTACTTTTCGATACAGCACTTTATACTGGGTTTTCTGACAAATGATAAAAACTTATTGTATAGGCCCGATGGGCACAAATTGTTATTTGTATGTTGACGATAAAACGGGCGAAGGTATGCTTGTTGATCCTGCGTATGCAGACAAGAAGTTGTTTGATGACTTAAAAAGCGAAAATGTTAAATATATCGTTGTAACTCATGCCCACGCAGACCATATAATGGGCGTGTCGCAGATTAAGGAGATAACGGGTGCAAAGGTTGTCTGCCACAAAAACGAAAATGCTCGTCTTTTGGGCGATGATACAAATTTGTATCCGTATATCGGCTACACAGAGCCGTATATTCCCGTGTCGGCAGATGTTGTCGTTAAAGACGGCGACAAACTGCAAATCGGTGATAGCGAGTTTTCGATTATGCACACACCCGGTCATACAAACGGCTCAATCTGTTTGGTCGGTGATGGTGTGATTTTTAGCGGAGATACCATTTTCAATGGAACACACGGCAGAATTGATTTCCCGACAGGCTCGGGCAGTCAAATGATTGAATCGTTCAAAAGAATAATTGCACTTGATGGCGATTATGACATATACGCAGGTCACGATAGCACGACAACATTGTCAAAAGAGAGGCAAAGCAATCCGCTTTGTAGTTATCTGTGATAGGGTTGTGCCTTGTCGGCAACTCGTTTAAATACGAGATGGAAAACGTGATAATGACGTTTTTTCCTGCCGAGAAAATTTCGCAGACCGAACAAAGCGACTTTTTGCAGATAACCGCAAAGGTGGAAGAAAATGAACTGTCTGTTTTGGTGAACGGCAGTTTTGCAAACGGCGAACATATTGAAAAATGCGTGTCAAACGGCAGTGATGACGAGTTGAAACTCTGCCAAATGACATTCAAAATTTTGTCGGAACTCACGGGTATCAAACCTGCGTGGGGACTGCAAACAGGTGTCCGTCCGACCAAACTTTTGCGAATGAGAGTTCGTGAATTCGGGCTTGAAAAAGCGCTTGAAATAATGCGTAACGATATGCTTATAAGCGAGTCGAAACTGCGACTTGCATATCGCACAATGCGAATTGAAGACGAACTTTTAAAGGTGCTGAAACCAAATGGATACAGCCTTTATGTTTCAATTCCGTTTTGCAAAAGCCGTTGTTCATATTGCTCGTTCGTGTCGCACGATATAACCAAATCCAAAAAGTTGATGCCCGAATATGTCGAATTGCTTTGCAAGGAAATCGAGCACACACTCAAAATTGCAAACTCGCTCGGACTCACATTGCAGACCGTCTATTTTGGTGGTGGCACACCAACCGCACTTGATGACGGCCAACTTGCAAAAATCGACCGTGCAATTAGAGCAAACGTTGATATGAGCGGGGTGCTTGAATATACAGTCGAGGCGGGTAGACCAGATACGATAACTGCCGAAAAACTCGCAGAAATCAAGTCGATGGGTGCGAATAGAATTAGCATAAATCCGCAGACTTTAAATGACGAGGTGCTTCAAAAAATTGGCAGAGCGCATACAGTCGAGCAGTTTTATGATAGTTTTAATCTCGCTCGTTCAATGGGCTTTGATAATATCAATACCGACCTTATCGCAGGTTTAAGCGGCGAAACTGTCGAAAGTTTCAAAAACACGGTGGATGAGATTATAAAACTCTCGCCCGAGTGCGTGACTGTGCATACGCTTTCAGTAAAACGCTCATCGTCCGATATGTACCGAGGCGAAAGCCGTTTTCGTGCAGTCGCAGACGATGTGTCGGAAATGGTGGACTACTCTCGAAATCGACTTGAAAACGAGCAGTATAATCCATATTATATGTATAGACAAAGTCGCCAAGCCGCAAATCTTGAAAATGTCGGTTGGAGTAAATCGGGCTACGAGAGCCTTTATAATATGCTCATTATGGAGGAAATGCAGACGATACTCGCAGTTGGTGCAGGTGCGTCAACCAAGGTTGTAAACGGAGAGCAGATTGACCGCATTTTCAACTATAAGTATCCATACGAGTATATCCGTGACTTTGATGAAATGCTCAATCGCAAAAACAAACTAAAAGAAATGATAAAATATTAGTGTGATATAACGAGGTGAAATGCTATGGTGTCAAATCAGCGTTGTGATGAGTGTGAA
>CADBMQ010000011.1 GCA_902795765.1 Oscillospiraceae bacterium
GAATTTTTGCAATAAATTCAGGAATATGAATATTTACAGGGCATCCATCAACACAAGGCATATTTTTGCAATTAAGGCATCTCATCGCCTCGTCAAGTGCAATTTCTTCACTATAACCAAGTGCTACTTCATCAAAATTGTGAGCACGTACAGACGGCTCTTGCGAAGGCATAGGATTCTTTTTTGGGTTCATATTAGCCATTTATTTAACCTCCTTATTTAAAAGGTTGCAAGTTTCTTCATAAGCATGACGCTCAAAGTCACGATACATTGCACCACGTGACATTGCTTCATCAAAATCAACTTCATAACCATTAAAGTCAGGGCCATCTACACAGGCAAACTTGGTAATCGGCTTACCATCACGATGCAAAGTCAAACGACAGCCACCGCACATACCTGTACCATCAATCATAATTGGATTCATTGAAACAGTACACGGAATTCCTGTCGGACGAACAGCCTCGACAACAAACTTCATCATAATGAGTGGTCCGATTGTAATAACTTCATCAAATGTTTCACCATTTGCGAACATTTCATTGAGCGGCATACAAACATTGCCTTTTTCACCATAACTACCATCATCGGTCATTACATACAATTTATCAGATGCGGCTTTGAATTCATCTTCCAAAATGAGCAAATCTTTCGAACGGAAACCTATAACAGATGTTACAGAGCAACCCATATCGTGAAGTTTTTGAGCGATAGGAAGTGCTATTGCACAACCAACACCACCGCCAACGATACAAACTTTTTTCAAGCCGTCAACTTTTGTTGCAACACCCAAGGGACCAGCAAAATCAACAATTGACTCGTTCACATTTTTTTGATTAAGTTTCATTGTGGAAGCACCAACTATTTGGAAAATAATTGTTACTGTTCCTTTTTCACGGTTATATCCTGCGATTGTAAGTGGAATTCTCTCTCCTTCTTCGTCAACACGAAGAATAATAAACTGACCAGGTTGCGCCTTGGCAGCAACATATGGAGCTTCAATTTCCATGAGTGTAACTGTCGGATTTAACTCTCGTTTTTCTACTATCTTATACATTCTATCCATCCTTTCGATGCATATAAATATAAATATAATCAAGCAGAGGATAAAAATATCCTCTGCTATAATTATGCATTTAAAACGTGACTTAAAAAGTCTTTTGTAACTTGTTTACTTGGATTTGTGAAAATTTGTTCAGGTGTTCCCTCTTCAGCGATTACACCATCAGACATAAACAAAACTCTATCTGCAACATCACGAGCAAATCCCATTTCATGAGTTACAACAACCATTGTCATACCTTCATTAGCGAGTTCTCTCATAACCTGCAAAACTTCGCCAACCATTTCAGGGTCCAAAGCACTTGTAGGCTCGTCAAACAACATAATATCAGGATTCATTGCAAGTGCACGAGCGATTGCAACACGTTGTTGCTGACCACCCGAAAGTTGATGAGGATATGAATCTGCCTTTTCAGAAAGACCTACACGTTTAAGCAAAGCCATAGCTTTTTCTTTTGCTTCCGCTTTTGTCATTTTCTTTAATTCAACAGGAGCAAAAGTTATATTATCAAGAACCGTTTTATTAGCAAAAAGATTAAACTGCTGAAAAACCATTCCGATATTTTCACGAACTTTATTTATGTCAAGCTTTGGATCGGAAATTTCAAAATCATCAACTTCAATCGTACCAGAAGTAGAATCTTCGAGTCTATTAAGGCAACGCAAAAGTGTCGACTTACCCGAGCCTGACGCACCGATAAGGCAAACAACTTCTCCTTCGCTGATTTCGAGATTGATACCTTTTAATACGTTATTATCTCCAAAACTTTTGTACAAATTAGTAACTTTAACCTTATTTTTCATAACTCAACTTCTTTTCTACAATTTTTGAAATAACCATCAAGATTGAAATGATTACAAGATAATATATTGCTACTGTTATATATGTCGGGAAGAAATCGTATGTAGCACCAACATAAACTTTCGCTTGGTTCACTATATCAGCAAGACCAATTACAGACAGAATTGACGAGTCTTTTACAGTTATGATAAACTGGTTTACCAAAGACGGAATGCTGAATTTGAAAGCCTGTGGCAACACAATTTTCAGCATAGTGCGACTGTGGCTCAAACCCAAACTACGAGCAGCCTCTATTTGACCAACGCTAACTGCAGAAATACCACCACGGAAAATTTCCGACATATATGCTCCGGCATTCAAACTTAAAGTAATCAAACCTGCTGTGAATGCTTGAATTGTAAAACCTTTGATAAACATTGACATAACTTGCGGAAAAGCAAAGAATACCAAAAACGCCTGAACAATCATCGGAGTACCACGAATTACCCAAACATAAACTGCTGCGATTGCTCTAACCACGATATGTTTTGATCTACCCATAAAGCAGACGGCCAAACCTATCACAAAGCCAATCAATATTGCCAACAGCGAAATAACAACTGTATTAAGCAAGCCCTTCATTAGAAGCGGAGTCGCATCTGTGAAAACTCTACTAAAATCCAATGTAATTAACCGATCCTTTCACGATATATAAACATCGCAATATCTTTTTAAAACAAGTTTCTGTACAGCGTAAGCCATACAGAAACTCTTGAATTCAATGTTTTGTTTTAAGATTAATGTTTAAGCGTAACCGTACTTTTTAAGAATTTCGTTGTATTTACCATTTGCCTTGATATTAGCAAGACCTTTGTTGAACATTTCGATAAGTTCTGCTTTGTTGCCTTTCTTTGTTGCAAAACCATAAGATGCAGGATTTACAACGTTGCCAACAGTTTTAAGTTTAACATTATCATTCTTAATAGCCCAACCGATAACTGAGAAGTCTTCAAAACAAGCTACTGCGTTACCATTGATAACTGCCTGATACATTTCAGGTGAACCTTCAAAATAAGAAATTGTGAAACCATACTTATCTTTGATGCTTTCAGCATAAGTTGTACTTACAGTACCTTTTTTAGCAGCAATCATTTTACCTTTGAGGTCAGCTTCTGACTTGATTGCGCTATCAACAGCAGTTACAAGAATTGAACCGTCTTCAAAATAACCTTCTGAGAAGTCAAAAGTTTTCTTTCTCTCGTCGTTGATTGTCATACCTGCGATCATTGCATCGCCTTGGCCAGCTTGAACTGCACCCATAGCAGCGTCGAAGCCTTCATTACGCATTTCATACTCAAATCCCTGATCTTCAGCGATTGCTGCGAGAATATCCATATCAACGCCAATGTAAGCACTCTTCTCTTTATCGAAGAACTCAAACGGAGCAAAAGAGTTATCAGAATAGATAACATACTTGTTTGCTGACTCGCCACAACTTGCGAATGCAAACACCATTGACAAAACTAAAACAAATGCGATAATTTTTTTAATTGATTTCATAACTATTTCTCCTAAACAATTTTTATATAATTATACAATAAAATTGTAATTTTGTCAACTTAATTCGACAGTTATTATTTGTGAATATTTTTCACATTTTCTATTGATTTTTATATTAGATAGTGTTATAATACAATTAGTGACAATGATTCACATATAATCTTCAATAACATCATACAAATGTATTAAACTCAATGAGTTATTATTACATATACTAACAAATTTATCTGCATCTTTTTTATTTAAAAACACATCAGACACCTTAATATACTGTTTTTCATCCTGTGCTACTATACCATAAGTTATGTAATTCCCAACTTCAAATAAATATTTTCGCTCTTTTATCGTTTTATAAATCATATTTTCCCCTCCCGTTTTACATAGTTTATCATAAAACGATAAAATTCAACACTATATTATGAAAATAGCAATATGTTATATGATTTTATCATTATAAAAGGAGATTTAAATGAATTTTGCTTTCTGTTTTGACGATAAATCTATAAGTGAAAAAATCGAAAAAATATGTCAAAATCACTTTGCTAACAGCGAATATAAACTTGAAATAATTAGTTATAAATTTATCCGAGATGTGATTTTCGATATAGATGATGGTATGAATTTTGATGCAGTTTTTATTTATGTCAAAAATAATATTTCTGCTATCAAATTATTGCGTAGTGTATTTTCCGGTAAAATTGTTGTTATTTCTTCAAGTGAAAAATGTGCGGTTGATTGCTTCGCTTATCAAGTATATGATTATCTTATCATTCCATTTTATAAATCAAGAATGATTACTACATTAAATAACATATCTAAAAATTCACAAATAAATAGTTATCAAATAAAAACCTGTTCTAAAACTGTAAATTTACCTATAAATGACATTATATCTGTGCAAAGCGATAACACTCGTTGTATAATTCGATGTATTAGCGGACAAGTTTATTCTATTTACAAGAAACTTGATGATATTGAAGCTGAGCTTAATGACAAAAGATTTTTGCGGTGTCACAAAAGTTATCTCGTTAATATGAATCACATTTTCTCTGTTGACAAGAATTTTACTATGAGTGACGGTAGTGATGCGAGAATTAGACAACGCACTTTGTTTAAAATAAAAAATACTTATCTTGATTATAAAAATAACAATTAAATTCATTGTCTTTTCAACAATACTCTTTACATAATCGCATTTATATATTATAATTGTTAATTAAAGAAGGTGTAGAATTATGACGAAGGATTTAACCGTTGGAAGACCTTGGACTGTACTATGGAAGTTTTGCTTGCCACTGTTTGGAAGTGTCATCTTTCAACAACTTTATAATATCGCTGATAGTTTGGTAGCAGGAAAGTTTATTGGTGAAGAAGCACTTGCGGCGGTTGGTAACAGTTATGAGATAACTTTGGTTTTCATTGCTTTTGCATTTGGTTGTAATATAGGCTGTTCTATTGTTGCTGCACGTTTTTTTTGTGCAAAAAAATATACCGAAATGAAAACTGCCGTTTACACCACGTTGATTTCAAGTGCTGTTCTATGTCTTACTCTTATGGCTATCGGTTTGTTGTTCGGTAAAACACTATTAAAACTTATAAATACACCCGATAACATAATTGAAGATTCTCTTCTTTATCTCAATATTTATATATTCGGTCTGCCGTTTGTTATGTTTTATAATATTGCGACCGGTATCTTCTCTGCACTTGGAGATTCTAAAACACCTTTCATATTTCTCGCTTGTTCATCAACTATAAATATAGGTGTAGATATTTTATTTGTAACTGCGTTTAATATGGGTGTTATGGGTGTTGCTTTAGCGACATTTATTTGTCAAGGTGTTAGTTGTATTTTAGCAATTATAGTTGTTTTTAAACGATTTACGAAAATAGAAACGACTTACAAACCAAACAAATTCTCAATTACAATCTTCAAGCAAATTGCTTTGATTGCTATTCCAAGTATTCTTCAACAGAGTTTTGTATCTGTCGGAAATATTCTTATTCAAGGTATCATTAACTCATTCGGATCATCTGTTATTGCAGGTTATGCCGGTGCGGTTAAACTGCAAAATCTTGTAATCACTTCGTTTACAACATTCGGTAATGGTGTTTCTAATTACACTGCACAAAACATTGGAGCAGGAAAACTTGATAGAATTCACTCCGGATTTAAAGCGGCAATTAAAATGACTTGGATTTTCGCATTATCGTTTACTTTGATTTATGTTTTTGCAGGTAAATGGCTATTATATGCCTTTATTGATGATATTGGTAGCAAAGCAATTGGTGTTGGTCTTGATTATTTGTATATTATTGCCCCGTTTTACATTATTATTTCCTCTAAACTTGTTGCAGACGGTGTATTACGAGGAGCAAGTATGATGAATAAATTTATGATTGCAACATTTACTGATTTGATTTTGCGTGTTTTGTTGGCACAAGTTTTATCTAAATATTTTGGTGCTATCGGAATTTGGATTGCATGGCCTATTGGTTGGATAATTGCAACGGCAATGTCCCTTCTCTTTTACAAATTTACAAATTGGAAAGCTTTTATTAAATAAAAACAATTTTTGTGTTTATACTATTCAAGAAAGGATGTTTAATTTTGAAAATTGCTTTTTTTGATACAAAAAATTATGATAAAGAATCTTTTAACTCGGTCAATAAAAATAATGATGTGAAATTTAAATTTTTTGAGGCTAAACTTAACGAAGATACCGTTAGTCTTGCCAAAGGGTATGATGGCGTTTGTGTTTTTGTTAATGATACTGTAAATGATTTTGTGATTGACAAGCTCTACGAATATGGCATCAAATTCATCGCTCTTCGTTGTGCAGGATTTAACAATGTTGATGTAAAATACGCATATAATAAAATTCATATTTTCCATGTTCCTGCATACTCTCCATACGCAGTTGCCGAACATGCTATGGCAATGCTTTTAACATCTATTCGCCGAATACACAAATCATATATCAGAACAAGGGATTTCAATTTCAGTCTGAATAATTTAACAGGTTTTGATCTCCACGGCAAAACGGTCGGCGTTGTTGGAACAGGAAAAATCGGTCGAGTATTTATGGATATTTGCCACGGATTTGGTATGAAAGTTATCGCTTACGACAAATTCCCTATCAAGGATAGCGGTATTGACTATGTTGAACTCAATGACTTATTTGCAAGGAGTGATATCATTTCACTTCATTGTCCACTTACTGAGGAAACATTTCATATTTTGAATGAAGATACAATTAACAAATTAAAAAAAGGTGTCGTAATTATAAACACTTCAAGAGGCGCTTTAATTGACGCTGAAGCATTGCTTGATGGTATAAAATCCCGTAAAATCGGTGCGGCTTGTCTTGATGTTTACGAAGAAGAGTCTGACGTTTTCTTTGAAGATTTTTCCGGTCACATTATCGAAGACGATATTCTCGCGCGTCTTATTTCGATGCCAAATGTAATTGTTACATCGCACCAAGCGTTTCTAACACAAGAAGCTCTTGAAAATATA
>CADBMQ010000012.1 GCA_902795765.1 Oscillospiraceae bacterium
AAATTAGGGTTTTAGACTGATATTATTTCATCGTGTAGCACATATCTACAACAGTAGAAATTAAATTAGGGTTTTAGACCCTTACATCTCTGTTTTTAACAAAGATAATATAGCATCTACACCTATTTTTTGTATATATCTTTCATTTTTCTTCATTTCAAAACCCTCCAAAAACAAATTCTGAAAAATTAAGACCGAGGTTTGCAACTAATACACTATCAATAAATCTTCATCTTCGTGAATAGCATAACCATATTTTAAGACTTGGCATGATGAACTCATTTTAAAAATATAAACACTGTCTTGTTCATCAAAAGATTTTATAAACTTATTATTTATATCGGAAACAATATTATTTAATATTTTCTCACTATTTTCAATTTCATAAACAGAATATTGTAATCGTTTGCCGAACTTTTGAATATATTTTGAAAATTTCGCTCGCTTTTTGTTGCTTGAAATATCATAACTGATTAAAACCACCGAGTTTCTCTCCTTTTTTATAAAATGGGTATTCGTTAATATCAGCATTACGCATAAAACAACGATAATATTGTTGGATATATGAGAATACTTCTTTTTTGTTTTCCAATATAGTTTTCATAAAAAGGGAAATGTATTTAGGCGATTGTTGCCACGACAATCGATACTGATGGTTTACAACGATAAAATCTGATTCTTTCATTTCCTTTAGATTATAACATACTTTCACTGTTTTATCAATCATTGGACGAAAAGGCTCCACCAAATCACAAGTTAATGATTTTCTCATATAAAATTGTGTGTGCAAAACACCAATATATGTATCAAATCCAAACGCACAAAGTAATGATTCCACAAATGAAAATAAAACGGTGTATCCAATGTCTAGTGCGCTATTTATCCAATCCTTTTTTATTCGTGGTTGCCTTCCTTGCCATGGTAAATTGTTGAAGTGTGCTCGAAAATATATCTTTGAAGACAACCCTTCATATGCCATAATCGAATGTCTATCGGTTTGGTTGTCAATTTGCGAATAATACTCTTTTAAAGTTTGAATGGTTTTTTTGGTATATTCCGATTTCATACGTTGTTCATTCAGCAACGTTGTTTGAGCATAAATTTTATTCTTTACCAAGTGTTTGGCTATTTCTAAATCGTGATAGAAATATTGTTTTTCTTTTAGTAATGTATTTCCATCCTTATGAGCTCCAATCAAATCATTTAGACGAAATGTTGGAGAAAACAAAGCAAAGAAAAATCCAAATTTTTTTGCCTGTTCAATAACTGAGGTAGTAATACTTAAATGACCAACAATATATACAATAAACAATCTGTAGCAACTTACTTGCAATTTAACTTTTTCATTCGCGTCCAAAACAACTATATTGCCATTTTTTAGTCTTAATCTCTCGCCCTCCTTTGCAAAAACAAACACTATTTGTTTTTTATCAAAATCAGGTGCAGTGATCACTGGAATCACTCCTTTCAGAAAAGGAACAGAGTGGCTCATATACACATTTTGAGCATTTTAGCGAGTTCGTTTGACGAAAGTGTGATAAATCAAAACATTGAACTGTGTGGACAACTTCTTTAAATTTTATAAGCATTGCAGGATTTTCTTCTGGTAGTAGAATACGATAATTCTTATTGTCAAGCATACTATGAAATTGTAATTGTTTTACCATGTAGCCCATTTCACGTAGGGCAAAGCAATATGCGTATAGCTGAAAATGATAACCATCATATATTTTAGTGATTTTTCGTTTGCGCTCGGTTAAGATACCGCTTGCTTCATCAAAAACATCAATTTTTCCTATTAATTTATACTCTTCACAATAGACTGATATACCCTGCAATATATTTTTGCGGTTACTATATTGACCGCAGTCCGTTTTTTCATGTAAGGCACTACCCTCTTGTTGCTCTTTAGATTCATAAAAGATTTTGTCTGTTACGGCATCCACCGAATGAAAATAGATGGATGCCGGACAAAATACGAAATCATTTAATAAAGAAACAGAAAACGGATTTTCCATTATTTTATTGGACATTCCGTTGCATATTGCAACCATTCAGCACGGCGAACGCCACCAAGCGCTTTGGAAGTATCGTCTGCACTCTTTGCACGTTGAGCCAACATCAAACCTTTGCGTGCGATATTATAAGCGCCATTGGCATCTGCATCTTTTGGAAGAGTATCGATGGCATTGCGACTGTCGAAAAATACTCCATCGGCATTACATACGGGTGAAATTAAATAATCTTCAGCAGGATCGGTTGAGTTAGGTTTGCTGTTTCGCAATTGTACCGTTAAATTGAATAGATGAATCAATTTTGCAAAAAACGGTTTGCCGTCTTGTAAGGCAATTTTCTCTCTCAAATCTCCGTCACGATAATCCACTCCGAATTTTTCAAACAGTTGTTTCAGTTCTTCGGTTACATCCACCTCTCGGCAATCCCAACTGCTATTTTTATCTTTGTTACGGAAAGATTCAATTCGCTTGTCATAAGTTTCAATTTTACGGGTTGTTTGCTGTCCGTAAATAGTTTTGGTAACCTCAAATTCAAAGCGATTGGTTTTAGCATTATAGTTGATATGATCAAACGCTTCGAAAAATGCCTTTGATTTTTCAACACTTTCATATTTGGCATAATATTGATTAGAAAAACCGGTCAACGGATCGATTTTACTAGTCAGCCACGGATCAACATAAAAGATAATTCCGTTTTGCCCCTGCATTTCGGAATATGAGGTTTTCGGAAGGGCTAACTGATAAGCATTCAAAACGCCACCGACTTCGGTTATGTCTTTAGATTTATCGGCTAAGAATGCCAACTTGTCGGTCAGCATTTTCTCGAATTTTTGATAAACCGATCGCTCCACAGCAGATCGTGCATTCTTAAAGCCACTATTTAGGTTTTCCATAACGATGATAGCATTATACTTTAATACCCATTCACAAATTTTATGTACTGCCTGACTTAAATAGCCTTCTTTCAACTCTTTAATGCCTTCAATGGTTTTCCAATTTTTTCGTGCATCAAGACGATCCTTTTCTTTAGAAGCCAACAAATTTTGATAGTTGGTGCGACTCTCTACCATCTTGCCGTCACTATCGTTATAATGGTTTACAATTTCATTCAAGGACTCCTGTTCTACAATTTCACCTTTCGAGTTGATGACTGAAATATAAAGCAAATTGCGTTCACCACGATCGATACCAATAACATGAATATCTTCCGAAGCAGCAATATCTTGGCGCACTTTTTGATTGAGATTAACATAATCTTGTGCTTTGAAGTTCATAGTAATCGGCAAATGCAAGGAAAATTGCGGTTTAGTATAACGCCTATCTTTAATTATGTCATAATTAAAGGTGCTTGACTTTTTTGGATTTAAATCATTTTTGTTTTTCAACGGTTGATTTTTCGGGTGAATGGTGGTTTCATTTAATTTTAAACTTGGTTCACGGTAA
>CADBMQ010000013.1 GCA_902795765.1 Oscillospiraceae bacterium
ATTAAAAACAGACCAAAAACGCAAATTGCAATTCCTGCAAGTTTGGTGAGTGTAATCGTTTCGTTGTACAAGAAATATCCGACTGCAATCAGGCAAATAGCGAGAATTGAACTGTAAACAAGTTGCCCTGTGCTTATGTCCCAACCTGCTTTATACATATAAATCGAACCTGCTTCGAGTCCGACAATGGCAAGTCCGAGAATAATAGTTGTCCAGTTGATTTGCTTATAGTGACCGAGCAAATTCTTGTCGGGACTGAAAACGAAAAACAACCCGAGCGATAACACAGCACCGACCAAATAAGTCACAGTCAGAGCTGCGAACGGATTTATATTTTGCGGTGTCGATTTGGAGCAGATATGGTAGAAAATGTTTGACACAACAATTAGTGCGATTGGCAGATACATATTCATAAAAAACCTCTCAAAATAAAAACCGACAATCATTAGCCTGACTGTCGGTAGGTGCTCACCCTTGTTTGTGATTATAGCATATTTGACGGAATTTGTCAAACAAATTCATTCAGATGCAAGCATTTTTCGTTTGTTTCGGCGAACTCGATTGATATGCCGAGAAAAGTCGCCATTTGAAATCAACTCTGCCAAAACATATTGAACAAAAGTCGGAACTGTGCAGGAGTAAAATCCAACTTGTTCGTCAAATTTTTCGAGCAGACATTTCGGGATTACCATATAGCCGACACGGAGTGATGGCGAAATTGTTTTCGAGAATGTATTGACATAGATTACATTTTCGGGAGAAAGCGAAAACAAAGTTTCTTCGGGCTTTTTGGATACCGAAAATTCCGACTCAAAATCGTCCTCGACTATGAATTTTTCTTTTCCCACCCATCTAACATACTCGTGCCTTTTTGACGCAGTCGCTGTGACTCCACTCGGGAAACTGCGATATGGGGAAATGTGCAAAACATCTGCCTTGCTCGACCACAAGTCGGCACTTTCAATGCCGTCATTGCCGAGTGGCAACATTTCAAGTTTAACATTTGATGCACGGTAAACCTGTTCGATTTTTTTGTAGGACGGTGATTCGATGGCATACAACTTATCTCTGCCGAGCAATGCGACAATCAAGTTGTATAGATATTCCGAACCCGAGCCGACAATAATCTGCTCGGTGTCAACGCAAATTCCACGGCTGACATTCAGGTAGTCACGAATAGACTCACGCAGTATCGCACACCCCGAGTTTGGCGACCGTTCGAGAATAGCCTTATCGTAGTCGCTCATAACACGACGCATCGTTTTCGTCAAAACCGAGAACGGAAATTCGGGAGTGTCGGTGGTTGCAATATGAGTTGGAATGACCGATTTATGAACTCGGCTCGGTGTGGACACAAATCCGTCATCACGGCTGAACACAACAAAATAACCACTCCGTTCTCTCGGCTCAATATACCCCTCGTCAAAAAGCAGAGAGTATGCGTGTTCAATCGTGATTATGCTAACCCCGATTTCACTTGCCAAAACCCGTTTGGACGGCAGTTTGCTCCCAAAAGGATAAATGCCGTTTAAAATATCGTCACGAATTTGATTGTATATCTGCAAATACGAAGGTGTGTTCGCAGAATTTTGAATAGTGTACTTCATCTGGTTATATAAAAAACTCCTATTTTGATTATTTTAATATATCCAAACATATTATATACTAACAACAACTTAAAAGTCAAGAGAGGTTTTAGTGTATGAAAGAAAAAAGTTTATTTAGGAAAAATCCAACTGTTTGGATTTGCGTGACTGCACTTTTTATGTCGTTTAATATTATTTTGAGTATGAGCGTATTCAGTATTCCCGTTCCGGGCGGACATCTTTATTTGAACGATATAATCATCTGCACCGCAGCGATTATTCTCGACCCTGTCGCAGCGTTTTTGGTTGGTGGTGTCGGCTCGTTCCTTGGCGATTTGTTTTTCTATCCTGCGCCAATGTTCGTGTCGCTTGTGACACACGGCTTGCAAGCGGTTGTGATTTCGCTTATCGCACATCACATTTTGAAAAAGCACCCCGTTTTGGCATCGGGAATCGGAGTTTTTGTTGGTGCGATAATTATGGTCATCGGCTACACACTCGGCAGAACATTTGTTTATAGCAATTTCGAAACTGCAATAATCAAACTTCCCTATGAAATTGCACAAGCAGGTATCGGAGCAGTTGTTGGTATGCTTTTGTGTTGGAAACTAAATTTCAAAAATCTTTTCAATCGTGTAATAAAAAAATAGAATAAAAAACAAATATGCACCCCGAAAGTGTCTAACTTTTGAGGTGCATATTAAATTGCTTCCGTTTTTTAGCTTGTTATAAGAACTGCGTGGGCAACGGCAGGAATGGACAACCCTTGTTGTGCCGACTTTGGCGACATCAAAGCACCCGTTGCAACAAACAACACTCTGCCGAGTTTCCCTTTGCAGATTTCGGGCAGAATTTTCGCACACAATACAGTCGCACTACACCCACATCCCGAACCGCCGGCACCAACTTCGCTATCCTTGTCGAAAATAAGCAAACCGCAGTCATCGTAGTTGTTTTTGAGCATAATGCCGTCCCGTTCGAGCAAATCCTGTAAAAGTCGAGAGCCGATTTCGCCCAAATCTCCCGTTAAAATAAGGTCGTAATCGTCGGGAGTAGTGCCTGTGTCAGTTAGGAAATTTTTAATGGTATCCGCTGCGGCAGGTGCCATCGCAGCGCCCATATTGTTTGCGTCTGTCACACCAAGGTCGGCAATTCTGCCAATGCAAACGCTATCTATTTTTGGCGCAGACTCACGGCTCTCGAATCCGACAACTGTTGCGCCAGAACCCGTCACAGTCCATTGCGAATTTGGTGTGCGTCTGCCACCGTATTCGAGCGGAAATCTAAACTGCCTTTCTGCCGAGCAAAAGTGCGAAGAAGTTGCCGCAACTGCCACGTTCGCCCAACCCGAGTCTACTGCAAGAGCGGCTTGTGAGAGCGAGAGTGCCATTGTCGAACACGCACCGAACAGACCGACTGTCGGAATGCGAAACTGCTTTAATCCGAATGTGCTTGACATACTTTGGTCGAGTAAATCTCCTGCAAAAATCACGTCTGCTTGATCGTTTTTGAGCTCCGCTTTTTTCAGCGCAAGTGAAATCGAGTTGCAAAGCAGAGCTGATTCTGCTTGCTCCCAACTATCTTGACCGAGCAAATCATCGTCAAATGACTTGTCGAGCAAATCTCCAATAGGTCCCGACTTTTCTTTTTTTCCGCCCGATGCCGCAAACCCGATAATTGACGGCTTTTTCGACATTTTAACAGTGAACCGACCTACTCTTTCTGCCAATCAAAACACCCCCGAAACATATTGGCAAATCACAAGCACAACGCCGTAGATTACCGAAGCAAAACAACCGTAGACAATGACAGGCCCTGCAATTTTGAACATATTCGAGCCAATTCCGAGAACGTGACCTTCGGGTTTGAACTCAATCGCAGGTGACGACATCGCATTTGCAAATCCCGTTATCGGCACGAGTGTCCCTGCACCACCGAAGTTGGCGAGTTTTTGGTAGAGTCCGAGTCCTGTGAAAAGTATCGACAGAAAAATGAGCGACACCGACATTAGTGTACCTGCCGTTTTTTTATCAAGACCAAATGACTGATACAAGTCGAAAAGTGCCTGACCGAGAACGCAAATTCCACCTCCGATTACAAATGCACCCAGACAGTCGGGCAAGATTTTCGAACGATTTGACGCTTTTTTCGTCAGTTTTTTATACTCTTCTTTTGTCAAAAAACTCAATCCCTTCAAACAAAAAATCCTCTTTTTCGATAGTGTTACCGAAAAAGAGGAAAATATTATTATGAATTGGATTTTTTCCTTGCCTTGATTAGCCCGACAATCGCAATAATAAACAAAACAATGCTAATCCATTGCGAGGTCGAAAGACCAAACCAAATGCCACGAATTAAGTCGCCACGCAAAAATTCGAGCGAGAAACGAACAACGGGATACATGAGCATATACACGAAGATGAGTCGATTTTCACAGGTTTTGCGTTTCCAAAGCCACAAAAGGAGAAGGAAAATCAAAAGATTGCAAAATGCCTCAACAAGTGGAACGGGAAAACGGCTGACATCATTGACTGCCGAAACATACGGATTGTTGTGAGCAGTAAAACCGAACGAACTTTCAAATCCGTAGCAACATCCACTGCAAAAACAACCGAGTCTGCCGAAAATGTGAAAAAGCGGTGTGCAAACGGCATAAATATTTATCATATTTATCGGCTTCATCGTTTTGTCGAAGTGCGAGTAAATCGCAACTGCCAAAAGTCCACCCAAGAAACCGCCATAGAAAACCATACCGCTGAAACAGTAAATAATCGTATTGACGATTTCGTTAAAATCGGCTTTGCCAATCAATGACAACGCAGTAAAAAGGTCTTCATACTGCGTTATCGCAAAAAGCAGATGACCACCGACCACCATACCTGCACCACAAGCAAGCATAAGCAAAATCACACGCTCGAATGTCACAGAATAGCGTTTTGCAAGAATAATACCGCAAAATCCACAAGCGAGAAGTCCGAAAACGGAGCAAACTCCGTACATCGCAACTCGAACGCCGAAAATTTCAAAAAACGGAAACATAATTTATCCCTTAACTGAGCAATTTTTCAACAGTTGCAAGACGAGCAGCAACGCAGAAAAGGTTGATTGCAATTTCGAGTTCGTTAATCGGTGGGAATGTCGGAGCAATACGAATTACGCTGTCATCGGGGTCCTTGCC
>CADBMQ010000014.1 GCA_902795765.1 Oscillospiraceae bacterium
ACGATTTTTTGTTATTTTGCCCGACCGACTCATTGTGCCGAGCATAGACGAGCCCGACGGATAGCCCGAAAGCATACTGACCAGAAAAACTGCTATTTCTTCGCCACCGATTTTCAGCCACTCACCAAGTTTTGAGAACAATTTTGCCGAGTGGCTAACGAACTGCGAATTTGCGAGATAAGACGAAAAAATCATAAACGGAAAGAGTGACGGAATTAAAACATTTCCGCACATATCAAGTCCGATTTTCATACCGTCAGACAAAACACCACCGCAGATTACAAGCAAAATCGCAATCGCAAAATATAGTGACACCGACGAAATTTGTTTATGCAAAACTGTTCCTCCTTAAATTCATATAACATCGACAAAAAACATAAAATTTATAAATAAGCAGACGAAAGGTTTGAGTTGTATGTCTAAAAAAGATAAAAGCGCACGAAACTCTAAAATCAAGCGAATTGTCGGTGCAGTCGGTATGCCCGAGTGTGCGGTTTCAAGCGAGTTGTTTATTCAATTATATTCAAATAAAGCGGTAAGTATTGAAGGAAATTGCTCTGTGCTTAACTACTCGGACGAAAAAATTGCGATTAACACCGCAGGAAATATTTTGAAAGTTTGCGGTAGTGATTTGAATATTGAAGAATTCGGAAACGGTTGTCTTGAAATTACAGGTTGTATAGTTTCTGTTTCATTTTGTTAATTTTAGGAGAGTAGTTTGATGTGGCTTATCACTCTATGGAGATACATTTTTTCATATGTTGAATTCACCGCCGAAAAAGGATTTTTTGAGCGATTTTTAAATTTGTGTGCTCGTGAAAATATCAAAATTCATTCGCCGAAAATCGAAAACGGTGTGCTATACGGAAAAATGAGTGTCAGAGATTATCGAAACATTCTTCCGATAGTTCGCCGTTCGCACACACCACTTAAAATCAAATCAAAACACGGTCTGCGTTTTGCCGTGAAAAAACACAAAAATCGTTCGGGAATGCTTGTTGGAACGGCGGTTTTCTTTGTTTTGATTTTCACATTATCGGGCAGAGTTTGGAATGTGAACATCCTCGGAGACCCAAAACTTCCACGAACAGAAATTATGAGTTTGCTCAACTCATCGGGTGTTTTTGAAGGGTGTTCTAAATCGGATTTGTTGTCGGACGACTCCAAGCGAATTCGTGATATTTTGCTCAACAACATTGATTCTCTTTCGTGGGCGTCAATCAATCTTGACGGGTGCTTTGCTGACGTTGAATGTCGAATGAAAGCAGATGTACCAAAGGCACAGGATTATACTATTTGTAATATTATTGCACAAAAAGGCGGTAGAATTTTGGAAGTTAAAGCATATCGTGGAACTCCGTGTGTGAAAATCGGTGATGCAGTTCAAAGCGGTCAGTTGCTAGTTTCGGGTGCGATTGATATGACAAACGGAGGCACTTTGTTTTGTGCGGCAAACGCAGAAATTTACGCCGAAGTTGACGAGCAATTATCAACTTTTGTGCCGTTTGAACAGGTCAGCAGTTTGCCTTCTAACACAGGTATCAAACGGACTGTATTGACTGCGTTCGGCTTTAATCTGCCTTTGTTTTTCGGCAGTATCGACTATGACTGCAAAGTCGAAAAAAACGTCTTAATTCCCGAATTTGACGGCATTCGTTTGCCGTTTAAAAGCACGACTGCAATCTTTTATCCTCTGCAAAAAGTAAGTCGAACTATCGACGAAAATTCTGCTCGAAAACTCGCTGTTGAGCAACTCACAAAACTGCAAAAATCACAGTTTGGCGACAACGTTATAAACTGCTCTGAACCCGAATTTTTGACAACCGAAAAAGGTGTTCGTGCGGTGTGCAAATATACCTGCAAAGAAAACATCGCAAAATCTGAAAAAATTTTAATAAATCCGTGACAAAACGCACTTTTTGTGTTATAATGTACGTAGTGGGTAAAAATGCCCTTGTTTTGGCATATAATTTTACCCCAAATTTTCGCTGAAAGGTTTGTTTTAGTGACGTACAAGATTGCAGATATTTCCGAACTTGAAAATCCGTCTGCCATGTTCGGCAGTTTTGACGAAAATATTAAGCTTGTCGAGAAGTTGTGCAATGTTTCGATTGTGTATCGTGACGGTGTGCTTAAAATCGGCGGTGATGACGATAAGGTTGAATTCGCTCTCGGAGTGATACGGCAGATGACTGAGCAAGTTGCTCGTGGTCAAAGCATTTCGCCCGATGACATTCGCTACATCACTGCTTTGACAGAAGAAGGTGACTGCGAATCATTCGGTCAGCTTCGTGCCGATGACGATTGCATTTGCATTACGCAGAAAGGCCGTCCTGTCAAGCCGAAAACACTCGGTCAAAAGCGTTACTGCGAAGCAATCGAAAAAAATACGGTCACTCTCGGTGTCGGCCCTGCGGGTACGGGTAAGACATACCTTGCAGTTGCAGAGGCAGTTCGTGCGTTTAAGTCGCACGAGGTAACGAGAATTATTTTAACTCGCCCTGCGGTTGAGGCAGGAGAAAAACTCGGCTTTCTGCCAGGCGATTTGCAATCGAAAATCGATCCTTATCTGCGTCCGTTGTATGATGCTTTGTTTGATATGCTCGGTGCAGAAACCTTTCAAAAGCAACTCGAAAAAGGTGCTATCGAAGTTGCACCTCTTGCATATATGCGTGGTAGAACACTTGACGACAGTTTTGTAATTCTTGATGAGGCTCAAAACACGACAAAGGAACAGATGAAAATGTTCCTTACCCGTCTTGGTTTCAACTCGAAGATGATTGTTACAGGCGACGTCACGCAGATAGATTTGCCGAGTGGCAAGGTTAGCGGTTTGACCGACGCTATGAGAGTTTTGCGATCGGTTGATGATATTGCGATTATTAAATTTACACAAAAAGACGTTGTTCGTCACCATCTCGTTCAAGCGATTGTCAAGGCTTACGAGAAATCCGAAGAACGACGCAGAAGATAAATAATAAGTCGGAGGGAGAATGTTTATGGAAAAAATTAAGGTTACTATTTCAGACAAGCAAAAAGAAATGAAAATGCCGACAGGTATTCGTCTTTTACTTCGCCGTTGTTGCATTGCGGTGCTGAAAAACGAAGGTTTTACCGACTCGGCAGAAGTGAATATCACGTTCACTGATGACGAGAATATTCACAAACTTAACAGAGATTTCAGAAATATCG
>CADBMQ010000015.1 GCA_902795765.1 Oscillospiraceae bacterium
AAGCCTCATCACCGCACCACATTGCATAAACAAAGCCATCGCCGTTTTCTGCGAGTGCATTTTTGATTTCGTCAATCGAAGTGCAACGATATGTACGACGCTCACGATTTTCAAGTGCTTTTTGATAGATACGATCGTGCAATGCTTTGAGTTCGTTCTCAACTGCCTCGACGATATTTTCAAGTTTAACTGTCTGCTTATTGCGGTTGTCACGAGAAACGATTACGCACTCGCCGTTTGCGATATCTCTCGGGCCCATTTCGATACGAAGCGGAACACCCTTCATTTCATACTCTGCAAACTTCCAACCTGCCGAGTTTTCGGAGTCGTCAACCTTAACTCTAACGTGGCTCTTCAACTTATCTGCAAGCTCGTATGCTGCGTCAAGCACACCTTCTTTATGTTGTGCGATCGGGAGAACTACAACCTGAACAGGTGCAACTGCCGGTGGGAGAACAAGACCGTTATCATCACCGTGAGTCATAATAATCGCACCGATAAGACGAGTTGTTACACCCCAAGATGTCTGATGAACATACTCACGCTGATTATTTTTATCAGAATACTGAATACCGAATGCCTTTGCAAATCCGTCACCGAAATAGTGAGAAGTACCTGCTTGCAAAGCTTTACCATCGTGCATAAGAGCCTCGATAGCATAGGTTGAAACTGCACCTGCGAATTTATCGGACTCGGTCTTTTTACCCTTCAAAACAGGCATTGCAAGGCTCTCTTCACAGAACTTTGCATAAACATTGAGCATACGCTCTGTTTCAGCAATAGCCTCCTCAGCGGTCGCATGAGCAGTATGGCCTTCCTGCCACAAGAACTCACGTGAACGAAGGAACGGACGAGTTGTCTTTTCCCATCTTACAACGCTAACCCATTGGTTATAGAGTTTCGGCAAGTCACGATGTGACTGGATTATATTTGCATAGTGTTCACAGAAAAGAGTTTCGGAAGTCGGACGAACGCAAAGACGTTCTTCAAGTTTTTCGCTACCGCCGTGAGTTACCCAAGCAACCTCGGGAGCAAAACCTTCAACGTGATCCTTCTCCTTCTGCAAAAGGCTTTCAGGAATGAACATAGGCATACATACATTTTCGTGGCCTGTTTCTTTGAACATACCATCGAGAATTTTCTGCATATTTTCCCAGATTGCATAGCCGTACGGACGGATTACCATACAACCTTTAACACTTGTGTATTCAATAAGTTCAGCCTTTTTTACAATGTCGGTATACCATTTTGCGAAATCCTCATCCATCGAAGTGATTTCTGATACCATTTTTTTATTATCAGCCATTATTATCAATCCTTATGAAAATATATTACATAATATTATAACCCATTTTTGACTTTTTTTCAACAGTTTTTTATCAAAAACAAAAGAAAAACAGAGCAATCCGAAAATTGCTCTGTTGATTTTAAAATCCTGTTGAATAAGAGTAGTTCATCGGGTTGGTCGAACTGCCGTTTACACGCACTTCAAAGTGCAAGTGCGGACCTGTCGAGTTACCTGACGAGCCGCAATATGCGATAAGGTCACCTTTTTTAACGCTTTGTCCCTCTGATACGAGCAATGAACTGCAATGCGCATACAAAGTTGCATAGTGGTCACCACCCATTGTACCGTGGTCGAGAATGATACGGTTGCCGTAACTTACATCAGACCAAACTGCGGTAACAACTGTGCCGTCTGCTGCCGCATAAATCGGCTTACCATACGCACCAGCACACGTAATATCAACACCTGTATGGTTTGAATATCCCATATACGAGCAGGAGATGTAATACGAGCTCTGGAACGGCCAAGCAAAGCCGTCACCACTATAAACACGTTTCGAACTTTGAGCAGCAGATGCGATTTCTGCTTCAATCTGCTTCAACTCTGCCTGTTTTTCAGCAATAGCAGACTCAACCTCGCTCTTTTCCTGTTCGAGCGCACTTTGCGACTGGCTTATGCTATTGAGTTTTGCCTGTGCAGCCTCATACTCTGCATCAAGAGCCTGTTGCTTCTCAACCATATCGGATTTCAAATCCTCAACATCGCTCATTTTTGCTTCGCTATCGGCTTTGAGCTTATTGATTTCGACAACTTCCTTTTGCATACGATCCATAAGTTTTGTATCGTGGTCTGTTACACCACGCATAAGCTCGGAACGAGCAAGAAAATCGCCGTAATCCTCTGAACCTAGAAGAATTGAAAGCGAGTTAAACGAACCTGCAACATAAATCGCTTTGAGTCGTTGTTTCAAAGCATCTTTTGTCGAGTTTATATCTTTTTCTTTTTCTGCAATCTGTTCTTCGTTTTTGTCAATTTCATTTTGAAGTTCTGTGATACTATCGTTGTACAAATCTATCTGACTTTGAATATTATCAATTTTTTCTTTCAAAGCCGACTGTACCGATTCATATTCAGCCGCACTACTTTCGAGAGCATCAATTTTGCCATCAAGTTCCTTCGACTGGCGTTCATACTCTGCGATTTTTGCTTTAATTGAAGATGAGCTTTCTGCCCAAGCCATTACATGCACGCAAGTCAAAGCGACGCTGACACAAATTACCAACGATACAATTCGCTTTAAAATTTTAGAATGCACGGAATTCACTTCCTTCTTTACGCAAGTATTTACCGATTGAAATTATACTACCTATACAACCTGTTATAACACCAAGCACAAGGAACACGCCGATAACAATCCAAAGCACCGACATAAACGGAACAACTGAAACGCTCATACTTGTAACCTTGTTTGCAACAACTGTATATAAGCCGTAAGTTGCGAGTGTTGAAATTATTGCCGAAATCAAACCGAGCAAAATACCCTCGATTACAAACGGAGTACGAATAAAGTGGTTGGTTGCACCAACTGCTTTCATTATACTGATTTCGAGCTTTCTTGTGTGCATTGTTATTTTGATGGTATTTGCAATGATAACAAGCGCAGTTATAAACAACAAGCCTATGATGATAAGCCCTGCTGAATTTACAAGATTTCTGATATTAACAATCTTTGCTGTCAACTCACGTTGGTCATTAACATGGTCGATATTTTCGATTTTCTTAATTTCACTAATTGTTTCGTCAAACTTTTTGAGGTCTTTAAACGAAACTCTCATACCAAACGGAAGCCATGAACCCTTTTGGTCGCCGTCATCAACAAACTCGAACAACTCTTTATACTGATCGCCCATATCGTTGATAAGCGACTTAACGCCATCTTCCTGTGTTACAAATTCAGCTGATGCAACATTGCTGATTTTTTGAACCTTTGAAAATGCTTCACGAGCCTGAGCCTCTGTTGCTTTATCAACTGTGTAAACCATTACAACATTTTGTTCTTGCAATGTATTGAGCATCATATCAACATTTACCGACAAAAGGATTGCCGCACCGATAAGCACCATAACTGCAACCAACACGCCGATTGACGCAACTGACATCAAGCGATTGCTCCAAACATTTTTGAAGCCCTCTTTAACTAAATAGCGAAAACTTCTCATTCCATAGCCCCCTCTAAATTATCAGCGACTACTCTGCCGTTTTCAAGCATAATAACACGACGATTGAAGTCACGCACGAGTTGGTGTTCGTGGGTAACCATTACAACTGTTGTGCCACGACGGTTGATTTCGGTGAGAAGTTCAACTATCTCATACGACATATTCGGGTCAACGTTACCTGTCGGCTCGTCTGCAATGATGAGTGCAGGATTGTTGATGAGCGCTCTTGCGAGACCAACACGCTGTTGCTCACCACCCGAAAGTTCACGGGGATATGCACGAGCTCTCGAACCCAAGTCTACCATCGACAAAACCTGTGCTACACGGCGTTTTATCTCACGATTACTTGCGCCGACAACTCGAAGTGAGAATGCAACGTTATCGAAAACGTTCATTGTCGGGATAAGACGGAAATCCTGGAAAACGATACCCATTGAACGGCGGAAATACGGAATATCACGTCTTCTCATTTTCGAGAGATTGTAGCCGTTTACATAAATATCGCCTGTATTCGGGGTTTCCTCTCTCATTATCAATTTGATGAATGTCGATTTACCCGCACCCGAACGACCGACTACGAACACGAATTCACCTTTATGTATTTTAATATTAACGTCATTAAGAGCGTGCATACCTTTTTGGTATGTTTTTGTAACACCGTCAAACTCGATAACGGGTTGTCCCATTTCAAGTTCAAATGCTTCCTTTCTAATGATAATCCCCTGCTTTCCTTTGTGCAAAAATTAGTATTTAATCGGGCTTGCGTTAAGATATTTCTTAACCATAAGTGCAATCTTGAAAACGATTGCGTGTTCAAACTCACGAAGGTCAAGACCGGTGAGTTTTCTAATCTTTTCAAGACGATATACGAGTGTATTTCTGTGAACGAACAACTTTCTTGAAGTTTCCGACACGTTCAAGTTGTTTTCAAAGAATTTTTGAATTGTGAACAAGGTTTCCTGATCAAGACTTTCGATTGAGCCACGCTTGAACACTTCACGCAAGAATGTTTCGCAAAGAGTTGTCGGCAACTGATAGATAAGACGAGCGATGCCGAGATTGTCATAGCTGATGATTGTCTTTTCAGTATCAAACACCTTACCAACTTCGAGTGCAACCTGTGCCTCTTTGAACGAACGAGCCAAATCTTTGACACCTTCGACAACCGTACCGATACTAACAACTGCGTGGAGATAGAACTCGCTCGACAAAGTATCAACGATTGAACGAGCAAGATTTTCAAGGTCTTTCGCACCAATATCGTTCTTTATCTCTTTAACAATTGCGATTTCGGTCTGGCTGATATTGATAACAAAGTCTTTCTGCTTGTCCGGGAAGAGATTTTGAATTACGTCATAAACTGCAACATCGTTCTTTGTGATGAGTTTTACAATCAAAACAACATGGCTGAGTTCGGTATTAAAGTGAAGCTCTCTTGCTTTAACATAAATATCCGATGCAAGAATATTGTCGAGAATTACATTTTTAACGAAGTTTGCTCTGTCAAGCTTTTCGTCATAATAATGTTTGAGATTTTCCATCGAAACTGCCATAAGCGAAACATAACGAAGTGCTTCTGCATCAGTTCCCTCAACAAACATATAATATTCTGCTTTACCTTCTGCACCAAAAGCCTTATAGGTATAGCCATTGCGAATGAAAACTTCATCAACAGGCTGATTTTCGGTAACAAGCAACTCGACAGAATTACCAATCATACCCAATTCGCTGCAAGCGATAATTACGCTATCAGTATCAACGATACCAACTGTACGCTCAATAGCGTCACGCATTTGGTGGATTACACTTTGGAATAAACGTGTTGACATAATTTATCTCCCATTTCTTAATGTGTTTTCAAAAAGTCATAAAAATTTATTTGACTATCTGCCTTTGCCAAACAAAACTCGCTTAAAGTTGCATACAATCACGCCAAAGTTTTTTATCAAAACTATGTTTTGTTTGACAAAACTCACAATACGAAATTTCTCCTATATACATTTTACACAAAGTTAATGCAAATTTCAAGCAAAACTTTTGATTTTTTTAAAAAAAGTTACAAAAAAGTTATATTTTTGGCCGATAATTTACATTATATGGTAAAATATTCAATTCTACTAAAAAAATTTTGAATTTTTGGTTATTTTCTAAAAAACTATTGACATTTTTTTGCAATCGTTTATAATATTATTTGTTAGTTATCGAACTATTATTGCAGTTTCAACAAAGGAGGGATTTTGGCAAATATGAATGACGGCAAAAAAATCGGTCACGAAATTAAAAAACTGTCTCACGCTGTTGGAAGAAAAATAGAGTTTAATATGCGTTCAAAAGGCATCGACTCGGCAACGGCAATGCACGGAATGATTATGGGCTTCATTCGCAGAAATTCAGAGCGTGATGTTTTTCAACGTGATGTTGAGCAGTTTTTCAATATTTCCCGCTCGACTGTTACAAACATTCTGCAACTTATGGAGAAAAAGGGATACATTATTCGTGAGTCGTCACAAACCGATGCCCGACTGAAAAAGCTCAAATTAACTGAACTCGGCAGAAGTGAGGACGAACGAATTTTAGGTTGCCTTATGGAAACCGATGCAGAGTTGGTTGACGGTATTCCAAAAGATAAGCTCGAAACTTTTTACGAAGTTGTTTCGCTGATTTCCGAAAATTGCGAAAAACACATTTAAAATCCGTATATAATGAAAGGACTGAATATACAATGATAAAAAAACTGGCGAGTTGTATTCGTGAATATAAACTCGCAACAATTCTCGCACCTATTCTTATTTCGTGCGAAGTTATTATGGAAGTAATCATTCCGTTTTTGATGGCAGACCTAATTGACAAGGGTATCAACAAAGGCGATATGAGTTACATACTTCAACGAGGTGGCTTGTTGCTTTTGTGCGCGTTCATATCTCTCGCATTTGGTGTCACCGCCGCTATGCAGGCAGCGAAAGCATCTTGTGGATTTGCGAAAAATCTGCGTCACGATATGTTCTATGCCGTGCAAAAGTTTTCGTTTAGAAACATCGACAAGTTTTCAAGTGCGTCAATCGTAACTCGTCTTACAACTGACGTTACCAATGTTCAAAACTCGTTCCAGATGATTATTCGAATTGCAATCCGCTCTCCGCTTATGTTCGTAATGTCGTTTGTTATGGCATTCAGAGTCAACAGCAAGTTGTCGCTTATTTATGTCGGAGTTATCCCGATTTTGGCGATTTCACTTATCATCATTATTATGAATACTCATAAGGTTTTCGAAAAAATGTTCAAGACCTATGATAAACTCAACAACACAGTTCAAGAGGACTTGCACGGTATTCGTGTTGTTAAGGCATTTGTTCGTGAGAAGTTCGAAGAGAAAAAATTCAAAGGTGTTTCGGGCTTGATTTACAAACTCAGCACCAAAGCAGAAACAATTCTCGCCGCAAATATGCCGATTATGCAGTTCTGCATTTACGCTTGTATGTTGCTCATCTCGTGGTTCTCGGCTAACCTTATTCAAGGCGGTTCGATGACAACGGGTGAACTTGCAAGTATGATTCAGTACACAATGCAAATTCTTATGTCACTTATGATGCTCTCGATGATTTTCGTTATGCTCGTTATGTCAAAGGCATCGGCAGAGCGTATTGTCGAAGTGCTTGACGAAGAGAGCGACATTCACAACCCCGAAAAGCCTGTTATGACTATTGCAGACGGTTCGATTGAGTTTGATGGTGTGAACTTCTCGTATAAAAAAGACAGCGATATTTACAGTTTGAAGAATGTTAATTTGAAGATTGAGTCGGGGCAGACTATCGGTGTTATCGGTGGCACAGGCTCGTCAAAGTCAACCTTCGTTCAGTTAATTCCACGTCTTTATGACGTCAGCACAGGTTCGCTGAAAGTCGGCGGTATAGACGTTCGTGAGTACGATCTCGATACATTGCGTGACTCGGTTGCTATGGTACTTCAAAAGAACGTGCTTTTCTCTGGTACTATCGCAGAAAACCTGCGTTGGGGTAATGAAAATGCGACCGACGATGAACTTCGTCACGTTTGCGAACTCGCTTGTGCAGACGAGTTTATCGATAAATTCCCCGATGGCTACAACACTCACATTGAGCAAGGCGGTACTAATGTTTCGGGTGGTCAAAAGCAACGTCTTTGCATCGCTCGTGCATTGCTCAAAAAGCCGAAAATCCTTATTCTTGATGACTCGACAAGTGCGGTAGATACTGCGACAGACGCAAAAATCCGTCGTGCTTTCAAGGAAGAAATTCCCGACACAACCAAATTTATTATTGCACAACGTATTTCATCTGTTCAAGAGTCCGACAAGATTATCGTGCTTGACGAAGGTGAAGTTGTTGCATTCGGCAGTCACGATGAATTGATGAAATCGAGTGAAATTTATCGTGAAGTTTACACAACTCAAACGAAAGGAAGTGACGAATAATGCCTAAGCCACAAAGACCTCCAAGAGGTACTATCGCATTCAACAAAGATAGTTTCGATATGGGCGTTATCAAGCGTCTTTTCGGATATTTGTTTAAATTCAAATTCCGTCTTATAGTTGTTGTTTTGTGCATTTTCATCAGCACCATTGCAGGTGTTGCAGGTTCAATGTTCTTGCAGACACTTATTGATGACTACATCACTCCTCTTATTGCCGCAACAGGTGGCGAAGTTGAACGTTTGTTTGGCGAATTGCTTAAAGCGATTTTCATTATGGGTTCTATCTATCTCGCAGGTATTATAAGCACGTTTGTTTACAATGTTATAATGGTATATGTTTCGCAAGGCATTTTGAAAACTGTTCGTGATGATATGTACACTCACATGCAGACATTGCCTATTCGCTATTTCGACACTAACACTCACGGCGACATTATGAGCCACTACACCAACGATACAGATACACTCCGAATGATGATTTCGCAGACAATTCCGCAGACACTTTCGTCGCTTATCACAATCATTTCTGTGTTCGCTTCAATGATTATAACAAGTTGGCAACTGACTATATTTATTGTAATCTTCCTTGCGATTATGCTCCTCGTTACCAAAAAAATCGGTATGAACAGTGGTAAATACTTCGTTGAGCAACAGAAAAAACTCGCAACTGTAAACGGATATATCGAAGAAATGGTAAACGGTCAGAAAGTTATTAAAGTTTTCTGCCACGAAGAAACTGCAAAAAAAGAGTTCGACGAATTAAACGACGACCTTTGCAACAGCGCAACTCGTGCGCACACCTTTGCAAATATTCTCGGCCCTGTAATGGGAAACCTTGGCAACATTCAGTATGTTCTCGTTGCTCTTATCGGTGGCTTGCTTGCAACATTCGGTGGTTACATCTCACTCGGTGCTATCGTAACCTTCCTTTCGCTTTCAAGAAGTATCAATATGCCGATCAACCAAATGTCGCAACAACTTAATATGATTGCGATGGCAGTTGCAGGTGCAGGAAGAATATTCAAACTTATGGACGAAGAAAGCGAAGTTGATGACGGATATGTCACACTCGTCAACGCAAAGTGCGAAAACGGCAAACTCGTTGAGAGTGAGAAACGCACAGGCGTTTGGGCTTGGAAACACCCTCACGGCGACGGCACAACAACTTATACCGAACTCAAAGGCGATGTGCGTATGTATGATGTTGACTTCGGCTACAATCCCGAAAAGAAAATTGTTCTCCACGAAGTTTCACTTTTCGCAAAGCCTGGTCAGAAAGTGGCTTTCGTTGGTGCGACAGGTGCAGGTAAGACAACTATTACCAACCTTATAAACCGTTTCTACGATATCGCAGACGGCAAAATCCGCTACGATGATATCAACATCAATAAGATTAAAAAGTCTGATTTACGCCGTTCGCTTGGTATGGTTTTGCAGGAAACCAACCTTTTCACAGGCACTATTATGGAGAATATTCGCTACGGCAAACTCAATGCGACTGATGAAGAAGTTTATGCTGCGGCTAAACTTGCCAACGCAGACGGATTTATTCAACGTTTGCCCGATGGCTACAACACGATTATTGACGGTAACGGTGGTCAACTCTCGCAAGGTCAGCGACAACTTATCGCAATCGCTCGTGCGGCAGTTGCAGATCCGCCTGTTATGATTCTTGATGAGGCGACCTCCTCAATCGACACACGTACCGAGGCTATCGTTCAGGCAGGTATGGACTCGCTTATGGAGGGCAGAACTGTATTCGTTATCGCTCACAGACTTTCAACTGTACGCAATGCAGATGTGATTATGGTGCTCGAACAAGGCAGAATTATCGAGCGTGGTAACCACGATGAATTGATTACTCAACACGGCAAATATTATCAACTTTATACAGGTGCTTTCGAACTCGAATAAAGCGAAAAAGAGTGGTCACAAGACCACTCTTTTATTACACACAAAAACGGCAGTCTTGCGACTGCCGTTTTAAATTGCAAATTATTCGCCGAGATATGCTTTCTTAACCGAATCGTCATTGATAAGGTCACTTGCTTTACCTTCAAGTGAAATTGTTCCTGTTTCAAGAACATAAGCACGATCTGCGATTGAAAGTGCCTTTTTAGCATTCTGTTCAACGAGCAATACTGTTGTACCTGCATCGTTGATGCTTTGAATGATGTCAAATACTTCCGATACAAGCAACGGCGACAAGCCCATTGAAGGCTCGTCCATCAAGATGAGCTGCGGTTTGGACATAAGTGCACGACCCATTGCAAGCATCTGCTGTTCGCCACCCGAAAGTGTACCTGCGGCCTGATTGGCACGCTCTTTAAGTCGAGGGAAACGTTGGAATATCATTTCGAGAGTTTCCTCTTTTTCACGAGCGTCAGAACGAGTAAAAGCACCCATTTTAAGGTTATCCATAACCGAAAGTTGCGAGAAAACACGTCTTCTTTCGGGAACTTGCGCTATACCCATAGACACAATTTTATGAGCGGGGACTTTTGAAATATCAACACCATTGAACAAGATATTTCCCGACTTCGGGCGAAGCAAACCGCTAATTGTGTGCATTGTTGTTGTTTTACCTGCGCCGTTAGCACCGATAAGTGCGATGATTTCGCCCTTTTCAACCGAGAACGAAATGCCTTTAATCGCATTTATCATACCATAACTAACTTGCAAATCATTTATTTCAAGCATTGCCATAACAATATAATCCTTTCAAACTCTACTAATCGCCCAAGTAAGCCTTAACAACTTCGGGGTTATTAAGAACTTCCGAAGTTTCACCCTGTGCCAAAACAGAGCCGAAGTTAAGAACCGTCAATTCCTCGCAAATTCCGCTTACAAGACGCATATCGTGTTCAATGAGCAAAATAGTCATATCAAAATTATCACGAATAAAGCGAATGTTTTCCATAAGTTCTGCTGTTTCATTCGGGTTCATACCCGCAGCCGGCTCGTCAAGAAGCAAGAGCTTCGGATTAGTTGCAAGCGCACGTGCAATTTCGAGTTTTCTCTGTTCACCATACGGCAAGTTCTTTGCCTTATGATTTGCAAACTTATCAAGTCCGAAAACTTCAAGCAAACTCATTGCTTTCTTATTCATCTCACGCTCAACTTTGAAATTGCTCGGCAATCTAAAAAGGTTCGACCACAAAGAACATTTAATTTGGTTGTGCAAACCTGCTTTTACATTATTAAGCACCGACATATCGCCGAAAAGACGAATGTTTTGGAATGTACGAGCGATACCCATTTGGTTAATCTTAATTGTGGGTTTACCTGTAATTTCCTCACCGTCCAAGAAGATGTGACCCTCTGTCGGTTTGTAAACACCAGTGAGCATATTAAATACAGTTGTCTTACCTGCACCATTCGGGCCGATAAGTCCGTATAACTGACCTTTTTTGATGGTCATATTGAAATTGTCAACCGCTCTAAGTCCACCGAACTGAATTGACAAATCTTTTACTTCAAGTACGTTCATTATTGTGCCTCCTTTGCCTTGTTCTTGCGTTTGAACAACGACTTAACCTTATTCTTGAAGGCATCAACATAGGAACTGATTGTCGGATTGTTGTTGATGAGCATTACACCGATAAGAACTACCGCATAGATAAGCATACGATAGTCGTTGAGAACACGCAACCACTCGGGCAAAACTGTGAGCAAAACTGCTGCGATGATTGAGCCGAGTGTTGAACCCATACCGCCGAGTACGACAAATACGAGGATATTGATACTCATAACATAGCCGAAAACTTCCTGTTTAGCCGAGATAACACCCAACTCGTGGCTATAAAGCACACCTGCGATACCTGCAAGGAAAGCGGAAAGCACGATTGTTATAAGTCTGTACTTTGTGATATTGATACCGATACTCTCTGCCGCAATTCTGTTGTCACGATATGACTGAACTGCACGACCTGTTCTCGAATGAATGAAGTTGAGAACGAGCCAAACAACTACAAATGTAATTGCGAATGCAATTGCAAAACGCACACCTGCATTCGAGCTCAACGGATCGATACCCGAGATACCCTGTGCACCTGTTGCAATTTGTTTTGCGCTCGGAGAAAGTCCTTTGATATTTGTACCACCGAGTGAAAAACGGATTTTGCCGTTATCAACTGCGGCGTATGTAACGCTGAAAATGTTCCAGATGATTTCGCCTGCTGCGAGGGTTACGATTGCGAGATAGTCGCCTTTAAGACGAAGAATTGTAAATCCAACAAGCAAACCAAAAATTGCGGCAACCAAACCACCTATTAAGAATGCAAGTGGGAACACAATCCACTTGCTAAGGTCGGGATAAAGTACGCCAAGCACCTTACTGACGAACGCACCTACAAAAGCACCAACGCACATAAATCCTGCGTGACCGAGCGACAACTCGCCCAATATGCCGACTACAAGATTAAGTGATACAGCAAGTATTATATTGTAGCACATCGGTACGAGAAGGTTCTGCATTTGGTTTGAAAGCGTATTCGTAGCGATGAGTATTTCAAAAATTCCAAAAGCAATCAGCATTCCAAGCAAGATAAAGCATTTCTTGCGAGTTGACTGTCGCATTGTTTTAAGTTTCGACATAAAGTTACTCCATTCCTTTATATAGCGGTCTTTAAACTTTTTCTCTTACCTGTTTGCCAAGCAAGCCTGACGGTTTGATGAGCAAAACGAGAATTAGAACGATAAATACAATCGGGTCAACAAGCGTACCGAGTTGCATATTTGCCAAAATCGACTTAGCAAAGTTTTCGATAACACCAAGCAACAAGCCACCAATCATAGCGCCTGGAATCGAGCCGATACCACCAAATACCGCAGCCGTGAAAGCCTTGATACCGGGCATTGTACCCGAATAAGCACCGATTGCCGCATACGAGCCGAGGAACATAAATCCTGCAACGCCTGCAAGTGCCGAACCAATCGCAAATGTGAGTGAAATTGTGCCGTTTACATTGATACCCATAAGTTGTGCCGCACCGTTATCTTCGGAAACTGCACGCATTGCCGTACCTGCTTTTGTGAACTTGATGAACAGCATAAGCAAAATCATAATAACAACCATTGTCACGATATTGATAACGGTTGAGCCTTGAATTGTAAGTTGTTCGTTGATTTTAATATCAAACTTATCGAGGAATGCGAACGAAATCATCTTCTTTTTCGAGCCGAATGTCAAAAGAGCGACATTTTGCAAGAAATAACTTACACCGATTGCAGTGATGAGAACTGCAAGTGACGATGCCGAACGCAGAGGTTTATATGCGATTTTTTCGATAACCACACCAAGCAATGTGCAGATGATGACTGCCGCCAAAAGCGAAATCAATGCTCCGACAATCGGGTTCATACCCGATACAAAATTCTGCATAACTTCAAGTGTCACGATACCGCCGACCATAATGACGTCGCCGTGAGCGAAGTTTAGCATCTTTGCAATACCATAAACCATTGTATAACCCAACGCAATAAGCGCATACATACTGCCAAGACTTATTCCGTTGAACAGCGTATTAAGAAAACTCATATTTAAGTAATCATTCCTTTCAAACTTTTCGCATTCCTTACTTTAAATATAAAAAGATACAATATAGCAATTATAAGAAATATTCTACCACATTAAATGTAAAATTTCAATAGAAAAAATAAATGTTTTGCCGACTTTTTTCGAAAAAATATATATTTATACATTGTAATGTAATTGCATTTTAACTGCCTGTATGCTATAATTACAAAATGCGGAGGTGACTTTTTATTAAAAGTTTTACGATAAATAAAAATGACGCAGGTAGACGGCTTGACAAGTTTATTCGCAAAGCCGCTCCGAAACTGCCTGACGGTCTTTTGTATAAATATGTTCGCTTGAAACGCATTAAAGTCAACGGGAAACGTTCCGAAATTTCTCAAAAACTTTGCGAAGGCGACGAAGTGCAGATGTATATAAATGATGAGTTTTTCGAGGCAGAGCCGACTGTTTACGATTTCACATTTGCATCGAAGAAGTTGAATATCGTCTACGAGGACGAGAATATTTTACTTGCGGACAAGCCCGAAGGTGTTGTTGTGCATCCTGACGATAGCGAGTACCGTGATACGCTTATTTCTCGTATTCAACGCTACCTTTTTGAAAAAGGCGAGTATGATCCCGAAAAGGAAAACTCGTTTGCTCCTGCACTTGCCAATCGAATTGACCGAAACACGGGCGGTATTGTTATTGCCGCTAAAAATGCACAAACTTTAAGGGTACTAAACCAAAAAATCAAGGATCGTGAACTCGACAAGTTTTACTTGTGCCTTGTTCACGGCAAACCACAACCGAAAGACGCTTTAATAGAAGGCTACCTCTTTAAAGATGAAAAGAAAAACAAGGTTTTTGTTTATGACAAGCCTCAGGTCGGTGCTCGTTCAATACGCACGAAATACCGCACGATTGCAAGTAAGAAAGGTATGTCGCTACTCGAAGTCGAGTTGTTGACGGGCAGAACGCATCAAATTCGTGCGCATTTGTCGTCAATCGGTCATCCGCTCGTTGGTGATGGAAAGTATGGCAAAAATGCAGTTGATCGCAAAAACGGATTTACACATCAGGCGCTCTATTCTTATAAACTGCGTTTCAACTTCACGACTGATGCCGAAAATCTTGATTACCTCAACGGCAGAGAGTTTTGCGTTCCGAAAGTTTGGTTTGCAAACGATTTTGGTGTTGATGTTTCTAATTTATAGTAAATTTTAGTTTTTGAAAGGAAATTGTTATGCTTGATTTGTTTTCACAACTGTTTTCCGATGTTGTTCGCTTTGTAAAT
>CADBMQ010000016.1 GCA_902795765.1 Oscillospiraceae bacterium
AAAGGACTCTTTATAATGTTATTTGCTGATACGCATACTCATTCAATCGTTTCTCCAGATGCAAAACACCCGATTACAGAAATGATTGCGGGGGCTGAAAAAAACGGTCTTGACGTACTTTGTGTGACTGACCACTTTGAAGTTCCCGAAAAAGATCGTGATGATTATAAAAATATCGAGCCGAAATATGACGAGTCGATTAGTCACCGAAATTCCAACGGAAAGCCAAAGATTTTGGTTGGAATTGAAATGGGTGGTGCTATTTACGATCCCGATTTCACTCGCAAAATGCTCGCAAGACACGAGTTTGACTTCGTTTTGAACTCACTTCATCATCTCTTCCGTGATGGCGAAGCGTTAGACTACTTTTACTACGATTATACGGGTTGCGATGCAACGCAGATGCTCAAAGAATATCTTACTACGTTATATGAGCAAAGCACACTTATGATGTTCGATTCACTCGCTCATCTCGACTATCCGACTCGTTATATGCGTTTGAGAAATGCTCCGTATGACCTTTCAAAATGCACCGACGAAATTGATGCACTTTTGAAGTTGCTTGTTGAAAATGGAAAATCACTCGAAATTAACACATCGGGGCTGTTTGCTCCATTTAAGACTACTCTGCCCGAAATCGACATTATCAAAAGATATGCTTCGTTTAGTGGCGAGTTTGTGACAATCGGCTCGGACTCGCATGATGCGCAGTTTGTCGGTCGTGGATTTGAAGACGGCGTTAGTCGTGCCAAGGAAGCGGGTATCAACTATATTGCTTACTACGAGGCTCGCAAGCCTGTTATGATTAAAATTGATTAAGGAATGAGCTTTATGTTTGACATTGAAAACAAACTTTTGAAAATACTCTCCGAAAATGCTCGTTATAGTTGCGAAGATCTTTCGGATATGCTTAACATCAGTTCTGTGGAAGTTGCCGAATTGATTGAAAAACTCGAAAAAGAGCACGTTATTTGCGGTTATCCTGCAATTATTGACTGGGACAAGGTTTCGCACGATCGTGTTACTGCTTTGATTGAGTTGAAAGTTACTCCACAAAAATCCGCAGGTTTCGAAGAAATTGCAGAGAGTATCACAAACTGCCGTGAGGTTGAAACTGTATACCTTATGTCTGGTGGTTACGACCTTTGTGCAATAGTTAAAGGTCACACTTTCAAGGAAGTTGCTATGTTTGTTGCAAAGCGACTTGCTCCTATGGACGGCGTTATTTCAACCGCTACCCACTTCGTTTTGCGTAAGTACAAGGAAGTTGGTACTGTGCTTGAAAACAAGCGTGCTGATGACAGGGGGATGTTCCAACTGTGAGGGACATAAACGAACTTATCAACCCCGAGGTTAAGGCTCTTAAACCTTCGGGTATACGAAAATATTTTGACATTGCTGCTACTATGGATCACGTTATCACTCTCGGTGTTGGTGAGCCAGACTTTAAAACTCCGTGGCACATTCGTGAAGCAGGTATTAAGTCGCTCGAAAAGGGATATACCCGTTATACTGCCAACCGTGGTATGATTGAGTTGCGTTCGGCAATTTCAAAATTTATGCAAGATAGATATACGCTTTCCTATGACGCAGATAGCGAGATTTTGGTTACTGTCGGCGGTAGTGAGGCTATCGACGGTGCTATTCGCACTCTTGTGCAAAATGGCGATGAAGTTTTGATTATCGAGCCGTGTTTCGTATGCTACACACCTATTGTTAAATTAGCAGGTGGTGTTCCTGTTATCATCGAAACAAAAGCAGAAAACAACTTCCGTTTGACGGCAGACGAACTTCGTTCTGCGATTACCGACAAGACTAAACTTTTGATACTCGCCTATCCGAACAACCCGACAGGTGCGGTTATGCGCCGTGGGGATTTGGAAGCGATTGCCGAAGTTTTGCGTGATACCGATATTTTGGTTTTATCGGACGAAATTTATGCAGAACTCACTTTTGGTGGCGAACGTCATGTTTCTATTGCAGAAATTGACGGTATGAAAGAGCGCACCATTATCGCAAGTGGCTTTTCTAAAACATATTCGATGACAGGTTGGAGAATGGGATTTGCTTGTGGCCCTGCTCCTGTTATCGCACAAATGACTAAAATACATCAATTCGCTATTATGAGCGCTCCGACAACATCGCAGTTTGCGGCAATCGAAGCCATTGTAAATGGCGAAGACGATATTTCCGATATGCGTTTTGATTACGATATTCGCCGTACATTTATTGTTAATGGTTTCCGCAAAATGGGGCTTGATTGCTTTGAGCCCGAAGGTGCGTTTTACTGTTTCCCGTGCATTAAGTCAACGGGACTCACAAGCGAAGAATTCTGCGAACGTTTGTTGCGAGAAAAGCACGTTGCAGTTATTCCGGGTACTGCTTTCGGAAGTTGTGGCGAAGGGTTTATTCGTGCATCATACTGCAACAGTATGAAAAATTTGAAACGTGCGCTTGAACTTATTAAAGAGTTTATTGACGGCTTGAAATAAGCCGATTTTGAAAGGATGAATATTAAAATGGCTGAATCGGTAACGGTTTTGGCAAATGCAAAATTGAATCTCTCTCTTGATGTGACGGGTAAACGCCCCGACGGTTATCACACCGTTGAAATGGTTATGCAGTCGATTGACGTTTGCGACCAAATCAATGTTGCGAAAACTGATGACGGCATTACTTTGTCGTGCTCGGGCGAGGAAGTGCCTGAAAATGAGCAAAATCTTGCTTATCGTGCGGCTGCTCTCTTCTTTGAGCGTTCCGAAATTGACGGCGGTGCCGCAATTAAACTCAAAAAGAAAATTCCTGTTGCGGCAGGTCTTGGTGGCGGAAGCGCCGATGCGGCAGGTGTTTTGCTTGCACTCAACGAACTTTACGGCAACCATTTTGAGGACGAGGAACTCGAAGAACTCGCCGCTGAACTTGGTGCAGATGTCCCGTTCTGCCTTGTAGGTGGTACGCAATTGTCCGAGGGTATCGGCTCAATTTTGTCTCCGCTCCCGACTTTGCAGAACTGCGCTTTTGTTGTTGTCAAGGCTGGCGACAAGCGTTCAACAGGCGATATGTATGCAAAACTCGACAGTTTAGAAGAACTTGACCACCCATATACGCAGGATTTGGTTGACGCTATCTGCGAAGGCGACAACATTGACGCAGGTAGATATATGTCGAGTGTTTTTGATAAGTTGTGGGAGTTCGAGGATATTCGTGAAATTATGGAAGATAACGGTGCAGCGGCTGTACTCGTTACGGGTAGCGGTCCGAGCGTATTTGGTTTCTTCCCTGACGAAGATAACGCAAAAGACGCAGAAAATGCGTTATCTGATCATTACAATAATGTATTCCTTTGCGAACCCGCAGACCACGGTTGCGAAATCGACTAATCAATGCAAAAGTAAAAGAGGTAGTTTTGAAAACTACCTCTTTTTTTATGCTATATTTTAGAATCGTGAAATTAAATCGTTGCTAAATTTATTTTTTATTTTTCTTTGAAACAACTGTTATCACAATAACTGCAACTAAAACAACAACTGCTGCTATTGCAAGAAAAACATATATCATCGGGAAATCAGGTGCGCCTGTTTCGGGCGATGTCATAGAGTTGTCGGTTATGATTGACTGACTTGTTGTCGGTTGGTCGTTGTTTGAATTAGTTGTAGGTGCTATTGTTGTGGTAGGAACTGTTGTTGTAGGTTCTTGCGGCAAAAGTGACATAAACACATTGCCGTAGCCCAAATCTGCGAGTGCCATCATACCTTGATATGTGCTGAACATATCGGGTGCTTGATACCAACCTCGACCTGATTTAGAATCTTCATCGTACCAGAAACAACCATTTTCGTCCAAGTAACTGAACAGATTTTCGACAATTTTCGAGTGAGAATCCATATTCTCACCTGCTGCGATAAGACCGATGATGCCCATACTCTGCGAACAGCTGTTTGCACTATCGTACATACCTGTACCAACGAGTGAGCCGTCCTCTTTCTCTGTTGAGAGAATGAATTTTTTAGCGTCGTTAAGCAATTCGCCTTTTTCGCCAACTACTGCAAGGCCTGACATAACCATACCGGTTGTGTCAACACTACCCTCTGCGCCATAGTCGTTGTAACCGCCGTCTTCCTTTTTCGCACTTTTCAAGTATTCGATTGCTTTATCAGCATTCCAATCCTTGTCGGCAAGTTTGAGCGCTATCATTGCATAAGCAGTTTCTGTTACACTATCGTAGCCGTAACTATTTTGGAAAGCACCATTTTCTGCCTGTTTCTCTTTGAGAGCTGAAACCTGTTTTACATTCGGTGTTTTGCGAAGCAAAAGGTCGGTCATAATTGACTTCATAAGAGCATTCGAGGTTTCGGGGTTATCATACTTCGGGATAAGAAACTGATAATCCGAATCAGAGGTCTTGCCCGTTGCGCAAAGCGGATAAACATACCACATATCGGGATATGCTTTGTTAGGATCGCTATCTTCCAAATTGAAAGACGCTTCAAATTCTGTTTTTACCCCTTTGAGAGTTTTTTCGAGTTGTGTTTTTGCATCTGTCTGTGCCGAAACACTAAACGAAGACAAAAGCAAAACACAAACTGTTGCCATTACTGCAACAATTCTTTTCATTTCTACATTCTCCTTCCAATGAAAACAATTTATAATCCGAGAATTTTTGTCATATCCTCAGTTATATCCTTTTCAATTTTCTCGGCATCCAAACGAGTTTTGCCGACAGCGGTAACGTAGATTTTGATTTTCGGCTCTGTACCAGACGGACGAACCATTGCGATTGCATTGTTTTCGAGTTCGTATCCGAGAACATCCGATTTTGGTAATGTGATTGCTTCTGTGTTTCCTGTTTCTTTATTAGTTTTAACGCTTGTTTTATAGTCGCTAACGCTTAAAACTTTCAAACCTGCTATTTCATTCGGTGCATCGTTATGCAAGCGAGCCATTGTATCTGCCATTTGTTGCATACCGCTGACACCTTCGCAGACGAAACTTTTTTGAGTGTGGATAAAATATCCGTATTTTTCGTAAATTTCATCAATTACATCGCATAAAGACTTGCCTTGTGTTTTATAATAAGCCGCCATTTCACAAATCATCATTGATGAAAAAACTGCGTCCTTATCACGAACATAGCCACCACCGAGATAGCCGTAGCTCTCTTCAAATCCGAGAACATAGCGGTCTTCCTCGTTCTTTTCTTCGAGGAATGCAATCTGTTCGCCGATAAACTTAAATCCTGTGAGGGTGCGGATTATTTCGCAATTATACTCTTTCGCAATCAAATCTATAAGGTTTGTTGAAACGATTGTTGAAACACAAACCGGCTTTTCGGGGAGTGTGCCGAGTTGCTTTTTCATTGCGAGTTTATAGTTGAGCATAAGAACACCCATCTCGTTACCCGAAATAAGACGATAGTCATCATTAACTTTAACTGCAACGCCAACACGATCGGAGTCGGGGTCTGTTGCAAGTAAAAGATCTGCGCTCTCAACTGCGGCAAAGCGTTTTGCCTCTGTGAATGCTTCGGGGAATTCGGGGTTCGGGAACGGAAGTGTCGGGAAATGGCCGTCGGGAAATTCCTGCGAACGAACAACTGTCAAGTTCTCGATTCCGATTTCGTGCAAAATTCTGCGAACAGGTTTGTTGCCCGCCCCGTGCAACGGTGTGTAGATAACTTTGAGTCCTGCACCCTTGCAAACATCGGGATTAACCATACAATTCTTAACTGCCTTGATATAATCGTCAATTACTTCCTGCGAGATAGTTTCGATGCCACCGTTTTTGAGTGATTCGTCATAGTCGGCATACTTAACACCGTCGAAAATGTCGATGTTATTGATATATCCGATAACTTCATTACTTGCTTCAAGTGTCAACTGGCAACCGTCAGGGCCGTAAGCCTTGTAGCCATTATATTTAGACGGATTGTGACTTGCAGTGATAACAATACCTGCATCACAACCCAAGCGACGAACTGCCCACGAAAGCATAGGTGTCGGCATAAGCTCGTTGTAAATATATGCTTTGAGTCCGTTTGCTGCGATTACACGAGCGGCAGTACGAGCGAAAAGGTCGGACTTAATACGGCAGTCGTATGCGATAGCAATCGACTTACCGCCAACACGCTTAACATACTCGGACAAGCCTTGTGTTGCACGAGCAACTGTATATATATTCATTCGGTTTGCACCTGCGCCGATTACACCACGCAAACCGCCTGTACCAAATTCGAGTTCCTTATAAAAACGGTCGATAACAGCGTCTTCGTCATCTTTAACCGCATTCAATTCTTCAATGAGATCTTTATCCTCTGTTGCTCGTTCAAGCCAAAGGTCGAGTTTATCCTGATATTTCATAAAAAACACTCCTAATATGAAAATTGTTTACATTCACTCAATTATCTATATTATACTACTTTTGATATGTAAAATCAACAATTTTATGCGTTAGTTTACCACATTTATCGGATTTCCGTTCTGCCACGCTTTAATATTATCTGCAACTATTCCGATAAGTCGTTTTCGGGTTTCAACGGGTGCCCACGCTATGTGCGGTGTGACGATGCAATTTTTCGCTCCGACTATCGGGCAGTCACCCTCCATCGGTTCAACTGTCAACACGTCAATCCCTGCTCCTGCGATGATTTCGTTGTCAAGTGCGTCACGAAGTGCCTGTTCATCAAGCACTCCACCTCTTGCGGTATTCACAAAAAATGCTGTCTTTTTCATCTTTTTGAACTGCTCTGCCGAAAACATTTTGCTCGAATCGTTATTCAACGGGCAATGCACTGTCACAACATCGCTTTGCTCCAAAAGTTCATCGAACGAAACCTGCTTTGCAAAATCACTCTGCTTTTGCGAACGATTATAGAACAACACGTTCATACCAAATGCGTCTGCAATTTTTGCGACTTCCTGACCGATACTGCCAAATCCGACAATACCTATCGTTTTTTCGAAAATCTCATTGTGGTCGGTTATGAACGGTGAAAAAGTATCTGAACGTTGCCAACCACCGTTTTCGACAAACTTCGAGTATTCACGAACTCTTGAAAAATGCTCTAAAATCAACGCAAATGTATGTTGCGCAACTGCCTTTGTCGAGTAACTTCCCGCATTGCAAACGGTTATGCCTTTTGAACGGCAGTATTCGAGGTCGATATTGTTATAGCCTGTCGCAAACACGCCGACATACTTTAAGTGAGTCGCTTTTGCAAGTGTGGTCGAGTCCATAAGGCTCTTGTTGCAAAGCACGATATCTGCATCTGCAACTGCGTCTGCTATTTCGTTGTATTTGAGCAGATGATAGCTCTCGACTTCGCCAAACTGCTCGAAAATATCGGCTTTAACTCGCTCATCAAAAACCGTTCCTGCATCTGTTATAACTATCTTCATACAAAGCACTCCTATTTTATAAAATACCACAATATCATATTTGCCGCCAAAAACAGCACATTAACTATTGTAAACCAAAGCAGATATTTGCCTTGTCCACCTTCGCCTTTTCTTTTGCACTCGAATGCGACAAATCGGAATGAAATCAAACTCGCCATTGATGCTATTAGCGTTCCAAGTCCACCGAGATTTACACCGACAAGCAAGTCCTTTGCGTTGGTTGTGAACTCCGACAAAAGTATGGCGGCAGGGACATTTGAAAATGCCTGACTCGAAAGCACTGCGACAGGCACTTCGTTGCCGTCTATTATATTGGATAAGAATTGGCTTATTGGTGCTATTCGTCCCAAATTACCGATGAACACGAACAAAAATGCAAAAGTGAACAAAAGACTGTAATCCACTTTCAAAAACACTTTTCTGTCGAAAATCAATACGGCAGCTGCTGTCACTAAAAGCAAGATATAATACGGAATTATATGCAAAACTGTCAGCATTGCGAGTATGAAAAGTGCTATGTAAACTGCGAGTTTTTTGGGGTCAATCTGCACAGACGGCACCGAGCGAATGTGGTTGAGCGATGTGCCTTTTATGAGCAGACAACCAACAACTATCAACGCAAGCGACAATGCCGAATATGGCAACAGGGTTAGCAAAAATTCGGGAAGTGACAGATTAAATTTCGAGTAGAGATACAAGTTTTGCGGATTGCCTATCGGAGTTAAACTGCTTCCCAGATTTGCCGCAACTGTTTCAAGCACAACTGCGGGTATCATAAGGGTTTCGGTGTTTGACAATCGCAAAAGTATCAATGTAAACGGCACAAACGTTATTAGTGCAACATCATTCGTTATCAGCATTGACGAAAAAAAGCAAATTAGCGTCATCATCATTATTGCTGATTTTGATGTTTTTGTGTGTCGCAAAAGCGAATTTGATAGGTTATTGAATAAGCCGAGCTTGGCAAGTCCAGCCGTTACTGTCATAAGGCAAAACAAAAGTGACAAAGTTCGCAAATCAACATATTCAAGATAGCCCAAATCGGGCGGCACAAAAAATGCCGACCCGACTGCAAGTATAAAAGCGATAACAAGCACTATCTCGCTTTTTAGAAAGTTCTTAAATTTTGCCATACTATTTCGCTCTCAACGCACGAAGTGAATTAAGCACCGCAAGTATCATAACACCAACATCGGCGAAAACTGCGAGCCACATATGCGCGATGCCGAATGCACCAAGTATTATTACAAGCACCTTGATTGCAAGTGAGAAAATTATGTTTTGATAAACGATTGCCATTGTGCTTCGTGCTATGCGGATTGCGCCTGCAATTTTAGACGGATTGTCATCTGTCAATACAACATCGGACGCTTCAATAGCCGCTTGCGAACCTGAAAGTCCCATCGAAATGCCAATGTCTGCACAAGCAAGTACGGGTGCGTCATTGATGCCGTCGCCGACAAAACCTGTAAATCCATTTTCAGTGTCACGTTTCGCCTTTTCGGTCAATTCAACCTTGTCTGCTGGCAAAAGTCCTGAATGATAGTCGCTGATTTCAAGCGTTTTCGCAACTTCACTTGCAACACCTTCACCGTCACCCGTCAACATAACAATTCGATTAACACCGTGTTTTCTAAGGTCTTTAATCGCAGATTTTGAATCGGTTTTCAACTCGTCATAGATTACGATATGACCTGCATAGTTGCCGTCAAATGCAACGTGAACCTGTGTTCCGTTTTTACTGCATTTATGCCAAGGGATATTGTTGCTTTCCATGAGCTTGCCGTTGCCGACAAGCACATTTTTGCCGTCAACAACTGCCGAAATTCCTTCGCCCGAAATCTCTTTTATATCCGTTATGCCCTCTCGCTCGGGAATTTTACCGTATGCTTCGGTTATCGAACGTGAAATCGGGTGGTCGCTGAAGCACTCAACTCTTGCCGCTAATTCAAGCAACTTAATTTCCGATATTTTTTCGGGATGTACTGCAACAACACTAAAACTGCCGTTTGTGAGTGTTCCTGTTTTATCGAAAACAAGAGTTTTGAGTTTGGCGAGTCGCTCGATATAATCCGAGCCTTTGATTAGTATGCCAGAACGACCTGCCGCTCCGAGTCCTGCAAAGAAAGAGAGCGGTACGCTGATTACGAGTGCGCAAGGACAAGAAATTACCAAAAGTGTCAACGCTCTGTGTACCCACTCGCCTATGTTACCAACGAAAATTGGCGGTATAAGTGCGAGTGCAAGTGCGATACCGCACACAGCAGGTGTATAATATTTTGCAAAGCGTGTTATAAATTTTTCGCTTTTTGCCTTTTTGGATACTGAGTTTTCAACAAGTTCAAGCACTCTTGCGACTGTCGAGTTGCTATATTCAGCAGTTACTCGAAGTTGCATCACTCCATTCAAATTAACTGCGCCACTCATCACATTGTCGCCTTCTCGTGC
>CADBMQ010000017.1 GCA_902795765.1 Oscillospiraceae bacterium
GCACCTTTTGTCGCAGAATATACCGACTCGCAAGAGCCACCAATCACACCCCACATAGACGAAACATTGACAATACTGCCCGACTTCGCTTTAACCATCGGCACAAGCACCGCACGAGTCATATTAAATGTACCGCCAACATTAACTGCCATAACACGAGAAAAATCATCATCAGTCGTGTCAACAATCATCTTGTAAAGTGCAATACCTGCATTATTCACAAGCACATCAGGGCAACCGAGTGACTCGCAAATTTGAGTTATGGCATTTTCACATTCGTAACTGTCTGCCACATCGAAAACAAAACTTTCTGCACAAACACCATACTCACGAGCAAGCGAGCAAACCTCATCAGCGAGAGCCTTATTATCACGGCAACAAACTGCCAAATCATACCCGTCACGAGCGAGTTTCAAAGCAGTCGCACGGCCGATGCCACGAGATGCTCCCGTGATAATAGCGACTTTACTCATATTTCAAAAAATTCGGCATAAGTGTGGTGCTTTCGTCAATAAACAATCCTGTTTCACGAGCCGATTTCTCGCAGAAAAGGTCAACACCGTCAGCCTCTTTGCCACTATCGTAAATCATAAACGGCACAGGTTCGCTTGTATGAGTGCGAATGTCGAGCGGAGTCGGGTGGTCGGGCATAATAAGAATTTTAAATCTGTCATACTCTTTAAGTTTTTCAAGCATCGGAGCAAGAACTTTCTCGTCAATAAGTTCAATAGCCTTAACTTTGTTATCAATTTCGCCTCTGTGACCACATTCGTCGGGTGCTTCAAGATGAACGTAAACCAAATCAGCACCGTCATCCAAAAGGTCAGCAGCAGCCTTTGCCTTTGCGTCAAAGTCGGTGTCGATATAACCTGTAACGCCGTCAATTTCAGCAACCTTCATACCCGACAACTTGCCGATACCACGAATAAGGTCAACTGCCGAAACAACTGCACCGCTGATACCGAATTTGTCAGAGAACATTTCGAGATTAGGACGTTTGCCCTCGCCCCAAAACCAAGCACTGTTAGCAGGACGTTTGCCCTCTGCAACACGCTTTTTGTTGACAGGGTGGTTTTCCAAAACTTCAACGCTCTCACGCATAATCTCAACAAATTCAGCAGCCTCAGGTACTTTCGAGAGATAGTCGCCAATAACTCTGCCTGAAATATCGTGAGGCGGAGTGAAATCGAGTCCCAATTTAGCACCGTCTGCAACAAGACAATGACGGTATTGAACACCTGTGTAGAAGTGCAAACGTTCTGTACCGAAATGTTCTTCGAGAGCCTTGATAAGCTCGTCAGCTTCAGGAGTTGAAATGTCGCCACCACAGTAGTCAACCATAGTGCGGTCTTCATAGCGGTCAGCATCCGACAATGTAACGAGATTGCAACGCATAGCAATTTCGCTATCAGCGAGTTCAATGCCGAGATTAGCGGCTTCAAGCGGAGAACGGCCCGAATAGCATGTACGAGCGTCATATCCCATAACCGAAAGGTTAGCAACATCCGAACCGGGTTTCAAACCCTCGCCAACCGTTTTGCAAATACCAACCGTAGCAGTCTTTGCAAGCATATCCATATTCGGCTTTTTTGCCACCTGCATCGGAGTTTTACCCGAAAGTTTTTCACCAGGTGTGTCAGCCATACCATCACACAAAAGAACCATATACTTCATTTTCTTCAACAACCTTTCCTAAATGCTGAAATATTTAATACCCGATTCAAAGATTTTCTGGTCTTTGTTTCCGGGAATATTAACATAACAATCCTTACCTCGGCGTTCGCTATGCCCCATCTTACCGAATATTCTTCCGTCAGCAGAAGACAAACCTTCAATAGCGAGCAAAGAGCCGTTCGGGTTAAATGGCATATCCGATGCAACTTTGCCGTTTATATCGACATACTGCGTTGCAATTTGACCTTGACGCACCATACGATTTAAAATGTTCGCAGAAGCCATAAATCTGCCGTACTTATGCGAAACAGCAACAGTATGTATATCACCAACTTCGCAACCCGAGAGCCACGGAGAATTAACCGAGGTAACACGAGTGTAAGCCATCTGCGAAATATGCGTACCGACAGTGTTCATAGTCAAAGTAGCCTCATTTTCATCGTGACTCAAAATATCGCCACGAGTGATAAGACCAAGTCGCAAAAGTGCGTGAAATCCTTCGCCAAGACCGAGAATAAGACCTTTTCGATTGTGTAGAAGTTCCATAATAGCCTCTGCGATTTTCGGATTTCTAAGCGACTGCGCAATATATTTACCTGCACCGTTTGGCTCGTCACAACCTGCAACACCGCCTGGCAAAGTGATAATCTGCGACTGACTAATTGCGTCTGCAAGTGCTTGTGCTGATTCAGCAATATCGTCTGCGGTTCTGTCACGCATAACCACGATTTTAGCAGTACCACCGGCACGTTCAAAAGCCCTTGCACAGTCGAATTCGCCACTCGTACCTGCAAAAACAGGGATAACAACCTGTGGAGATGCAGTTCCGACAAGTGGAGCAACCTTGCTTCTCTCATTGTAGAACGGCACATCAACTAATTGAGCGCCTTTTTCTGCAACGGTCGGATAAATGCTTTCAAGTTTTGATGTGTACGCATTTAAAGCGTCGTCCATTTCAATTTCGTTAAGTCCAAAACGGAAAACTTCTCTCGGAGTGGTTTTACCGATAATAACAGTATTCATACCAGCAAAAGCAGACGGATTTTCAGTCTCGACAATAATCGAAGCGGTAATCGGAGAGAAGAGAGTCTGCATATCGAGCGGCTCAAAATCGACACCGATTCTATTACCAAAACTCATCTTAGCAACTGCCGCCGCAATACCACCTTCTTTTACAACCGAAGCCGCCAAAACCTTGCCGTTTTGCGAAAGGAAGTGGAACTGACGATACATAACACGAGCCTTATCAAAGTCGGGCATACGTGTTTTCGGAATAACGGGCATCGGAATAAGAAGAATAGTCGATTCCGATTTTTTAAACGAAGCAGAAATCGTATTTGACGCTTTCGACATCGACAAAGCAAACGAAATAAGCGTTGGCGGAACATCTATATCTTCGTAAGAACCACTCATCGAGTCCTTACCGCCGACAGCCGCAACACCCATACCAACTTGTGCCGCAAAAGCACCAAGCAAAGCGGCAGTAGGTCTGCCCCAACGAGCAGGAACGGAGTTGAGATGTTCGAAATACTCTTGGAATGTCAAGCGAACGTGAGTTGGATTAGCACCAACCGCCGCAATCTTTGAAAGACTTTCCATAACAGCAAAAGCCGAGCCGTGGAACGGACTTTCCTCTGTAACTTTCGGAGTGAAACCGTAACTCATAACTGTAACGTCGTCCGTCTCACCTTTCAAAACAGGCAACTTCGCAATCATCGCCTCTTCGGGTGTCATTTGATACTTACCACCATACGGCATAAGTACAGTACTTGCACCGACAGACGAGTCGAAAATCTGCGATAAACCTTTTTGCGATGCAACTTCAAGACGAGATAGATTTTTAATAAATGCCTCGGGAATTTCAAGACCTGCAAGACATTCGGGCAGTTCGTTTCGGTAGTCGGTGTTTTTTGAAACACCACCGATATAAACAGACTCTTGTTTTGCAACACCGCCTCTTTCCAAGAAAGCGTGATGAATATTTGCAATGCACTTGCCAAAACGGTAAACTTTTAAAACAGGCTCATCGCAAACAACTGCAATAGTATTAACTTCAAGATTTTCTTCAAGTGCATACTTTTCAAATTTCGGGAAATTATCTTTTTCGATAACAAAAACAAGTTGCTCGTTCGACTCGGAAATAGCAATCTGAACAGAGTCAAGATCATTGTATTTGAGCGGAACTTTATCGAGGTCAATGATAACACCGTCGCACATTTCTGCAACTGCAATACACAAACCACCTGCACCAATATCATTACCACGCTTTATCATCGAGGAAACATTGGGATTACGAATAAGTCTCTGCAAACGGCGTTCGATAGTCGGATCGCCATTTTGAACGGTAACATTTTTCTCATCAACCGAACGTTTGGTTTGTACCTTTGAAGAGACAGTAGCGTGACCGCAACCGTCACCGCTTGTCTTACCACCAACAAGCACAACAACATCGCCGTCATTAGGCTTTGCTCTGTTTACATTTGCTTTTGGAGACGCACCAACAACCACACTTGTTTCAAGTCGTTTTGCAACATAACCTTCGTGGTACAACTCGCTTGTCAAACCTGTTGCAATACCTGCCGTGTTGCTGTATGACGAAAAACCGTCTGCCGCACCTTTTGAAATAAATCTTTGCGGAATTTTGCCCTTAATCGTCTGTGAAACGGGAGCAGTTGGATCTCCTGAGCCACTAACACGCATAGCCTGATAAACATAAGATCTGCCCGAAAGCGGATCACGAACAGCACCACCGATAGCCGCTGCCGCACCATTGAACGGAGCAGTTTCTGTCGGCAAATTGCTTGTTTCGTTTTTAAATTGCACAAGCCATTGTTCAACCATACCGTTAACTTCAACAGGCACTTGAATTGAACAAGCATTCGGCTCTGCCGACTCGTCAAAATCGGGAACAGTACCACGTCTGCGAAGCAGTTTCAATCCGATAGTCGCAATATCCATAAGTGTAATCGGATAATCACGATCGCCATAAATCTCTCTGCGAGCAGAGTAATATTCGTCAAGTGCCATCTTAATCGGAGCATTAAGCTCGGCATCTGCAACATCAATCGAGCGAATTGAAGTGTTGAATGTGTTGTGACGGCAATGGTCAGACCAGTATTCGTCAATGAGTTTTAACTCGACAAGGTACGGATTTCGCTCACACTTTTTAAAGTAGTCACGGCAATAACTCAAACTCTCGCTCGACATTGTGAACTTCATTCGTCTATGTAAATCGAAAACTTCGAGATCGTTTAATTCAATGAATTTAAGCGGTTCAAGTTCTTCGACTTTACTATCTTTGCGTTCAAGAGTAATCGGCTTGCGCTCGGAAACGATTTCGCTGTAAATGTTATTTGCGAAATGATTTTTAATTCTTTCCAAATCAAGGCTGTTAATCTTGCCATTCAAAGCAACAACTCTTGCAGATGCAACATTGATATTCCCGTCTCCCACAAGCAGTTTAATACAAGCTTTCGAAAATGTTTCGGAAGCCTCAGTTTTGTAGTTAAGCGGAATGTAAGAAAAATGTTGCCAAGACTCGGTAACGGGCAAAAAGTCGGTAAAAACATTGTCCACGTCAGGGAGTGTGAAAATATTATCTCTTGCATTTTGAAAATCGGCATCGTCAAGACCTTCAATGTCATATCGTTCGAACAAACGAAGTTGAGAATTCGGGTCGATACCGAACACCGAAATCAACTCTTTCAACATCTGTTCAGCCTCAACATCAAAGCCTTTTTTCTTTTCAATATATAACCTGCGTATCATAAAGATTGACCAATCCTTTCAAGTCAGCCTGTAAATCAAACTAATTATAATTATTTTACCACAAATCAGCCACAAATGGAATAGTAAAATTAAATTTTTTAAGTTGCTTTTTTAGTGAAAAATTGATATAATAATAGAAATGCTATGGTAGAAAAGAAGTGTAAACTTGCAGTACGTTATTTTTGACCTCGAATGGAACTGTACACATATAGGAAAAGACGCTTTTTTGAACGAGATAATCGAAATTGGTGCAGTAAAACTCGATTCGCAACTAAACGAAATCGGCAGATTTTCTGAACTTATATGTCCCAAAAAGGGTAAACGACTTAATAAATATGTTCGTGGACTAACTCATATAGACGAAAACGAACTCAAATCGGCAGACGATTTGCATAACGTTTTAAAGCGATTTAAAACTTTTTGCAAAGGCGATACTTTGTTTATGAGTTGGTCGGATACCGACTTGCACGTTTTCCTTGAAAACTATCGCTTTTTCTATCATACCAATCGCATAGGATTTATCAAAAAGTATGCAGATTTGCAAAAATATGTTATGAGAAAACTTGAAATCGGGGCGGGAAGTCAGCCGTCACTCTCGGCAGTTGCTGAACGGCTTGAAATACCCGATGATACGGTTTCATATCATCGTGCGTGTGACGATAGCGCAGTATGTGGCGAGATTTTGCGTCGCACATTCAATCAATCAGACCTCAAAAATTACATTTGCGTTATGGACGATGAATATTACAATCGCTTGAACTTCAAGGCATATTATATCAGCTCAATGGACGATCCGAATTTCGATATAAACGATTTCGGGCGTGAATGTCCTGATTGCAAAATAAAACTCAATCCAACGGGCAAAATTAAATTCTATAACGGTTCATTTTCGAGAAAATACGAGTGCCAGAATTGCAAAAAGCGGTATAAGTTGTTTGTGAAAATTCGCAAAACCTATGACAATGCGATAAAGAAAATCCGTTTTGTAGAGATAAAGGAGAAGAAGTCGGAAGATGAGCGAAAAGACTAATGTAATGCGTTTGCTCGACCAAAAGAAAATTCCTTATAAAGAGTTCTACTATAACGGAGAGGGATTGAGCGGAGAGCAGATAGCAAAGGTACTCAGCGAACCTGTCGAGCGAGTGTTCAAAACGCTTGTAACGGTTTCAAAGTCGGGCAAACACTATGTTTTTATGGTACCCGTAGCTGAGGAACTCGATTTAAAACGTGCCGCAAAAGCGGTGTCGGAAAAGTCGATAGATATGATAAAATCGAAAGAACTTCTGCCACTAACAGGCTATATTCATGGTGGTTGTTCGCCAATCGGAATGAAAAAATCGTTCCCGACAGTAATTGATGAAACAGCGAATAATTTTGATAAAATATTTTTCAGTGCAGGAAGAGTCGGAGCGCAAGTCGAAGTAAGTGTCAAAGACTTGCAAAAGGCAGTGCGACTCAAATTTGAAAGTATAACAGTACGGGAGGAAACGCTTTGAAAATAGGCAACCTTGAATTCAACGAGTATGCGTGTTTAGCACCAATGGCAGGTGTTGCCGATCGTGCTATGCGAGAGATGTGTATGCGTTTCGGAGCGTCCTATTGCGTTGGGGAACTCACGAGTGCAAAAGGTGTTTCAAGAAACGATAAAAAGTCGCAAACTCTGCTTTATGTTTCCGAAGCCGAGCGACCGATGGGTGTGCAAATTTTCGGAGATGACGAGCAAACGATGGCACAAGCAGCAGTTGCCGCACTTCAAAATAAGCCCGATTTTATTGACATAAATATGGGATGCCCTGCACCGAAAGTTGCGAAAAACGGAGCAGGCTCGGCACTAATGAAAAATCCCGAACTTGCCGCAAAAATTGTTTATGCAGTAAAGAATGCGGTTGATATACCTGTCAC
>CADBMQ010000018.1 GCA_902795765.1 Oscillospiraceae bacterium
GCACGACCGCTGCCAGTGGCAGAGTAAGGGAGTGCGCAGGGTTGTGCCGCAACAAGACGATTGGCAAAACGATTTATCGTTGAAGGCAGAGTCGCTGTTGCAAACGGAAGAGCAGCGGGCAGACCGCAAAAACTCCGGAAACATATAAACTTAATATCGCAAAAAATACACAGGGGTATAGCTCAGTTGGTAGAGCAGCGGTCTCCAAAACCGCGTGCCGAGGGTTCAAGTCCTTCTGCCCCTGCCATTTTTGCTGCTATGGCTCAGGTGGTAGAGCACGTCCTTGGTAAGGACGAGGTCACCGGTTCGAGTCCGGTTAGCAGCTCCAAGAAAGTGCTGATTTTGAAAGTTAGCACTTTTTTTATTTTTTGAATTTCACGAAAAATAATAGCCTGAATTGAAAGATATTTGAATTTAAAAGCACCGACTAACAAGTCGATGCTTTTTAGCTTTGTATTTTATCTCAATTTCAACATTTTGCACAAAATTTTTGTGATATTTTTCTAATTAAATCATTGAAAAAAAAGCCTTTTTAATGTATAATAGTTTATAATTGAGGTGAATTATATGGATTTTTCAAAAATCAAAGAATATCTTGACGGCTGCATAGAAAAAGGCTTGCCGTGTTACGATGTCTACATTCAGCGTGACCACGAGGTTTTATACCACGAATCAAACGGTTTTTCCGATTTGGAACGCACGTTGCCGATAAATGGCAATGAAATGTATTGGTTCTATTCGGCAACTAAACCCGTTACCGTTTCGGTTGCAATGTCGCTTGTCGAAAAAGGATTGATTTCGCTTGACGATGATGTTGCAAAATACATTCCCGAGTATGCAAATTTGACGGTTAAAGACGCAGACGGCAATGTTTGCCCTGCAACCAAACCGATGAAAATTCATCATCTTTTTTCAATGAGTTCGGGCTTGACTTATGACTTCGGCAATCCGCTTGTTAGAGAGGGACTCGATAATAATTCAACCACACTCGAAGTAGTTCGCAATTTCCCAAAAATGCCGTTGGCATTTGAACCGGGCAATGAGTGGTGCTACGGCTTGTCACACGATGTTTTAGCGGCAGTAGTCGAGGTAGTCACAGGCAAAAAATATGCAGATTATGTTGATGAAGTTGTATTTAAACCACTTGGTATGAAAGACGCAACATTCCATATGACTGACGAGCAGAAATGCCGTATGGCACAGAAGTATGACTATCGGGACGGAAATGTTGTTCCCGAAAACGGCAATATTTTCGTTTTGAGTGATGTGTACGAGTGCGGTGGTGCAGGAATGTGCACAACGCTCGACGATTATCGCAAATTTGCCGATATGATGGCTTGTGGCGAGAGTGCAGACGGCTATCATTTGCTCTCGAAAGAGTCGGTGGACACTCTTCGTGAAAATCGCTTCACAGATGAGCAACTTAGAAACTATTGGAAGAATAACGAGAGTGGCTACGGACTCGGTGTCTACACTCTTATGAACGCAAATGATTGTGGCGTTCCCGCAGGAGTTTTCGGTTGGGACGGCGCAGCAGGTGCGTATCTTATGGTTGACGTTGTAAATCACATATCAATCGTGTTGTGCACTCATATTACAAATTGGGGTGCGATTTTGCAACACGAAAATGTGCGTGACGAAGCATACAAAGTCATATTTAATAAATAATTTCCCGCAGAAAGGAAGATTTGATATGAAAAAATTTGAAGGTTATATGGCAGGAGCAAATCTCGGTCACTGGATTTCGCAGTATGACACTCACATGGAAATTGAGGACGAAAAAGAGCGTTATCTCAAAGTGAACGAGCATTTCGACACCTACATTCAAGAGAGCGACTTCAAACGTGCTGCTGAATGGGGACTCGACCATTTCCGTGTACCGGTTGACTATTATATGTTCGAGAGTGATGATAACCCCGGCGTGTATGACGAAGACCGCTTGGCTTATGTTGACTTTGCGCTCAATATGTGCAAAAAGTATGGCTTGAATATGGTACTCGACTTGCATAACGCACCGGGTTATACTTTTAACGCAGGTTATGACGAAGAGAAGAACAGTATGTTCAAAAACGAAGAACAGACACAGCGTTATATCAATATTTGGCTTATGTTCACAAATCGTTATAAGGACGAGGGCGACAATATCGCATTTGAGCTTCTCAATGAGTTGGTTATCCCCGACATTTCGCTTTGGAACAAACTTTGGAAACGTACCGCAGACGAGATTTTGAAAATCAGCCCGAAGAGAAAGATTATCATCGGCTCGAACGATTGGAACTCGATTGAACATTTGCAGTTCTTGGACGTTATTGAAAATGACAATTTCGTATATAACTTCCACACCTACGAGCCGTATATGTTCACCCACCAACGTGCATTCTGGAACCCGAATACTGCCGCATACAATCACTCGGTAACATACCCGAGCGACCAGTCGGAATATGCAGATTACATCAAGAAGTGCGTTCCCGACACTCTCCCATACTACCATCTCGAAAGATTGGATAAGGAGTTTATGTATTGCTACTTCAAGTCGGCGGTAGAATTTCTTGAAAAGCATGATGTACCGCTTTATTGTGGCGAGTATGGTGTATATGGCACCGCAGACGATAGAAGTGCTGAAAGATGGCTTGACGATACTACTTCGATTTTGTGCGAACTCGGTATCGGTCACGCAGTTTGGAGTTATAGAGGTTTCTCTCGTATAACAGGCGAAAACAACGAGCTTCTCAATCCGAAAATGGTTGAATATATTTCAAGAAAGTAAGGAATACTTATGATAAAAATATCTCCGTCTGTGTTGACAGCAGACTTCACAAGCCTTGGCGATGCAATCAAGGAACTTGATAACGCTAAAACAGATATGCTCCATCTTGATGTTATGGACGGCATTTTTGTGCCGAATATTTCGTTTGGTATGCCTGTTGTAAAATCTGTTCGCAAAATCACCGATACTATCTTGGATACTCATCTTATGATAGACCGTCCGCATCGTTATATCGAAGCGTTTGCAGAAGCAGGCTCGGACATAATCGGTTTCCATACCGAGGCAGGTTCGGATATTGGCGCAACACTCGACCTTATTCATTCGTGCGGCAAAAAAACTTGCCTCACAATCAAGCCGAAAACACCTGCGGAAGATGTTTTCGACTATCTCGAAAAGTGCGATATGGTGCTTGTAATGTCGGTTGAACCGGGATTTGGCGGTCAAAAGTTTATGAACGAGGTTTTGCCGAAGGTAACTGCAATTCGTGAACGAGCAAATGCTCTCGGAATGCCACTTGACATCGAAATAGATGGTGGAATAAATCTCGAAACTGCACCACTTGCAGTAAAAGCAGGTGCGAATGTGCTTGTTGCAGGTAACGTAATTTTCTCTGCACCCGACAAAGGCGCAAGACTCAAAGAGTTGCGTGAATGTGCAAATAATTGAAAGGTAAGATTATAGATGAAAGTTATTTTTAAAGAGGACGTTAAGGGTTCGGGCAAAAAAGGTGAACTCAAAAATGTTTCCGATGGATACGCAAGAAATTTTCTTTTGCCGAAGGGACTTGCTGTTGAGGCAACTTCACAGGCAATGAACGATTATAATAATAAAAACGAGGCAAAAGCTCATCATAAGGCAGTTGAACTTCAAAATGCAAAAGACAATGCGGCTTTGCTTGACGGCAAATCAATAACTCTTTCTGCAAAAACAGGTGGCAACGGCAGACTTTTCGGTGCCGTAACATCAAAAGAGATTGCCTCGCTTATCAAAGAGCAGTTTTCGCTTGATATTGACAAGCGTAAAATCACAGCACCTGACATTAAGGAACTCGGCAGTTATTCTATCGAGGTTAAACTCCATACAGGTGTGAGTGCAAAAATGACCGTAAATGTTACTCAGGCGTAACAGATGAAAGGACGTATTTAAATGGCAGACAACAGCATAGTCGGCGCAGATCCGCAACTGTTGCCGTTTTCGCTTGAAGCAGAACAGTCGGTGCTTGGTGCGATTTTGATAGATCCGCAATGTATAAGTGATGTTGCGGTCAAGTTGAAACCAATACACTTCTATCTGCCTCAACACCAAAAAATCTACGAGATAATGATGGAACAGGAGATGGAGCATTCTGGCTCGATTGATACTGTCATCATTCTCGAAGAACTGAAAAAGCATAAAGTATATGACGATGCAGGTGGTAAGAGTTATCTTCTCGAACTCGCAGAAAGAGTTCCTTCCTCGAAAAACGTGGAAAGTTATGCGGAAATCGTACTTGAAAAATACTATGTTCGTTCGCTTATTCTCGCATCTCGTGATATAATCCACGATGCAACGCAAGGCGACAAAGAGGCAAGCGACTTGCTCGATTTGGCGGAGCAGAAGATTTATGATATTCGCCAAAACAAGTCAGTCGAAGGACTCACGTCACTTCGTGAAATCATTGTCGGTGAGGTGCTTGATACACTCGATAAGTTGAAAAGCGAGGAGTATAAAAGCGAATACGAAGGAATTAAATGTGGAATTTCCCCTGTCGATAGCGTAACAACGGGATTTCACAAAGCCGACCTTGTAATTCTCGGTGCTCGACCTGGTATGGGTAAAACGAGTATGGCGTTGAACTTTGCAAGAAATATGGCGATGGACGGTAAAACTGTTTGCTTCTTCTCTCTCGAGATGACTCGTGAGCAGGTTGCGTCACGTCTTATAAGTAACGAAGCGTCAATTCCGAGCGAGAAGATGAGAACAGGCGACCTTTCCGACGAGGAGTGGAAACGTCTTATTCAAGCGAGCGAGCGACTTGTTAAGTTGCCGATTTATATTGACGAAACTTCAACAATAACCGTCCCCGAAATGAAGGCTCGCTTGCGCCGTCAGGATAAAGTTGATGTTGTAATAGTCGATTATCTCGGTATTATGCATGCTGCCAAAGACCACAAAGGCAATCGAGTGCTTGAAATTTCGGAAATCA
>CADBMQ010000019.1 GCA_902795765.1 Oscillospiraceae bacterium
AAAGTCAATAGTTTCTCCGAACTTGATGTTGACGAAATCGCTAAGAATACGCTTTGTTGTGCACTTGATTTTCTTGCAAAAACTCAAAAGCACGATTTATCTGCAATCAATGAAATTCATATTTATAGCGAACGTCAGTTTATGAAGTTAGACCTTGCAGCACGAACAAATCTTGAACTCACTAAAACAATTCGTGGTGGAAATCGAAAAGGTACTCTTTTGTGGGTACTTGATAACACCAAAACACCAATGGGTAAGCGTCTTATTCATAATTGGATAGAATTTCCGCTTATCTCTATTGCAGAAATAACACGCAGACAAAATGCAGTTAAAGAGTTATATTCGAATATAACCTTGCGTGATAATATCGGAGACCTTTTGAGGGATATTAAAGATCTTGAACGCATTATTACCCGTATTACATACAAAACTGCAAACGCAAAGGAAATTGTCGCACTTCGTGAAACAGTTGGCAAAATGCCTGCTTTGAAGTCAATGACAAGCGAATGTAAATGTGGCTTGTTGCAAGAAATCAATAATAATATAGACGAGTTATCGGATATATATAATTTGCTTTTCGAGTCGATTGATGATGAACCACCAATCACACTTCGTGAAGGAAAACTTATCAAGCGTGGATATAACGAGGCTATTGACGAGTGTTTCCGTGATATGACTGACGGAAAGCAGATAGTCCGTGATATTGAAGAGCGTGAGCGAGAACGAACAGGTGTTAAAAAACTGAAAGTTAAATATAATCGTGTTTTCGGCTATTATATTGAAGTTCCTTCTTCTGCAACTGAGTTTGTTCCTCCTGAGGACTATGTTCGTCGTCAAACACTTGCTAATGCCGAACGCTATTTAACTGATGAAGTTCGTCAACTTGAAAGTCGAATTTTAGGTGCTCAAGATAGATTGTATGCACTCGAATATGAACTGTTTTGCAAAATTCGTGATGAAGTTGCAAGTCATATTGAACGAATTCGCAAAACAGCAGTTGCCATAGGTCAGCTTGATGCACTCTATTCTTTGGCAGTTGCGGCTTATGAAAACTCTTATGTGTGTCCGCAAATATCGCCTGATGGTACTATTGAGATTTTTGGCGGCAGGCACCCTGTTGTTGAAAAACTTTCTGAACAGTCTTTTGTTCCAAATGATACCTTGCTTGATCAAAAAGACAATAGATGTGCGATTATCACAGGTCCGAATATGGCAGGTAAATCGACATATATGCGTCAGGTTGCGATTATCACTTTAATGGCACATATTGGTTCATTTGTTCCTGCACAATCTGCTAAAATCGCTATTACTGATGCAATTTATACTCGTGTCGGTGCTTCTGACGATTTGGTAATGGGACAGTCAACATTTATGGTTGAAATGAGCGAAGTAGCAGATATATTAAATAATGCTACGGCAAATAGTTTGCTTATAATAGATGAAATTGGTCGAGGCACGTCAACTTATGACGGTATGGCTATCGCAAGAGCAGTTCTCGAACATATTGCTGATAAGAAAAAACTTGGTGCAAAAACTTTGTTTGCAACTCACTATCACGAGTTGACTGTTCTCGAAGAAACGATGAGTGGAATTAAAAACTATAATATTGCCGCAAAAAAACGTGGCGATGAGGTTATATTCCTTAGAAAAATTATTCGTGGCGGTGCTGATGACAGTTATGGTATCGAAGTTGCCAAACTTGCAGGGGTACCGAATGTAGTTGTTAATAGAGCGAAAAAGATTTTGAAATCTCTTGTTGAAAGTTCGGGAGAAGACTACTCGAAAATTGCTCGAATTGAATCCAAAGAAGACGATGGACAAATCACTTTTTCCGATCAACAAACAGATGGCATTATTCGTGATTTGAAAACTATTGACGTGAATAATCTAACGCCAATGGAGGCTTTAAAAACGATTTATGAACTAACAGAAAAAGCAAAAAATATATAAAAAGGAGGAATCGGAATGTCTAAAATCAATGTACTCGACCGAAAAACTGCCGAACTTATTGCAGCAGGAGAAGTTGTCGAGCGCCCTGCGTCTGCGGTTAAAGAAATGGTTGAAAACTGTGTTGATGCTGGTGCTACTGCGGTTACTGTTGAGATAAAAAACGGTGGAAACACGTTTATTCGAGTATCTGATAATGGCTGCGGTATTGAAAAAGATGATATAAAAAAGGCTTTTCTTCGTCACGCAACAAGCAAAATTAAGACATCCGATGACCTCGATAATATTATGACTTTGGGATTTCGTGGTGAGGCGCTTGCTTCCATAGCGGCAGTCGCAAAAGTTGAACTGATTACAAAGACCAAAACCGATGAAATCGGTACAAAATATGAAATACACGGTGGAGAAGAGATATATTTTGACGATGCAGGTTGTGCAGATGGCACAACTATTATCGTTCGTGATTTGTTCTTTAATACTCCTGCTCGTCAAAAGTTTTTGAAAAAAGATACATCGGAAGGTAACGCAGTAGCCGCAGTTATCGAGCGAGTTGCATTATCTCACCCCGAAGTATCGTTCAGACTTATAAAAGACGGCAGACAGGCTATGCTTACACCAGGTGATGGTCAACTAAAATCTGCTATTTACGCTGTACTTGGTAGGGATTTTGCATCAACACTAATAGAGTGCGATTATGAACTTGATGGTGTTAAAGTTACAGGATTTATTACAAAGCCTGAACTATCAAGAAAAAAGCCAAGTCAATATTTCTTCTTAAACGGAAGATTTATCAATACAAAAACAGGTGCTGCTGCATTAAAACAAGCATACAAAAACGAAATAATGGTCGATCGTGTACCAGGCTGTGTTTTAAATATTTGTATGCCATTCACAGAAGCAGATGTAAATGTTCATCCTGCGAAACTCGAAGTTAGGTTTTCGGACGAATCACGAGTTTTTCATGCGGTGTATTATGCTGTAAAATCGGCAATAGGAGCCGATAACAGTCGTGTTTCATTTGACGAAAACAAGATTGTTAAGGATATAACTCGTCCACCAGAGCAAAAGTTTACTCAAATTTCGTTGGAAACTCCGGTTGAGAATAAGTTTACCAAAATATCCGAGCCTGAAAATAATAATATTTTCGAAGTTGCTGATAGTGGTGTTGATAAATTTATTCCTACATATACAGAACCGCCGAAACCAATCAAAAAGATTGATATAGATATCGAGTTTGACGAAGAAGTTGAAGATGAAAAGCCTCAAACTGCGCAAAAACCGATTGACTTTAAGTTAATTGGCGAAGCGTTTATGACTTATATAATTGTAGAAATTGACGGCAAACTTTTATTCATCGATAAACACGCTGCACATGAAAGAATTATCTTTGAGCAGATGAAATCAAAAGAGAAACAACATAGTCAGCAACTCTTGATGCCTGTTGAAATTGAGCTTAGTGCAGAAGAGTTCGATGCAGTTATGGAAAATATTGAAGGATTTGAAAAACTTGGCTTTGAAATAGAAGAAAGTGGAGTTAAATCTGTACTTGTTCGTTGTGTGCCTATGACACTCGGAAATAGAGATGTAAAAGACGTTATATTTGAAGCGGCAGGTAAACTCGCTCAAGGTATGACCGATTTCACACCTGAGTTTATAGATTGGCTTTATCATTCGGTTTCTTGTAGAGCGGCAATAAAGGGAGGAGAGCATACTGACGATTCGTTTTTGAAAGTTATCGCTCAAACTGTACTTACCAATGACTCAATTCGTAGATGCCCACATGGCAGACCTATTGTTGTTGAAATGGGTAGCGATGAAATTAAAAGGCGGTTTGGTCGAACATGATAAATACAGTTGTAATTGTTGGACCAACCGCATCGGGAAAAACTTCATTATCAATAGAACTTGCGAAAAAATATGGATTTGAGATTATATGTGCCGATTCAATGCAGATTTATTCGCAGTTATCAATATCAACCGCTCGTCCAACGAAAGATGAACAATCGAATATACCACATCATCTTTTTGGAAGTGTATCAGTTGAAGAAGAGTACTCTGTCGCTGAATATTGTCAAAACGCAATAAGAAAAGCGAAAGAAATTGATAGCCAAAATAAACGAGTTATGTTTTGTGGTGGCACAGGTTTGTATATCGATTCACTTGTTAATGGAATTGATTTTTCATCAACCGACTCAGACGAGAAAGTGAGAACCCGACTCGAAGAAGAAAGCCGATTGTATGGTGCAGAGTATTTGCACGATAAACTTAAATCGGTCGATCCCGTATCGGCAGAGAAAATTCATCCGAATAATGTCAAACGTGTAATTAGAGCGCTTGAAATATTTGAGGTTTGCGGTAAACCGAAATCGGTTATAGATATTGAATCTCGTGAAACACCAAGTGAGATAAATGCTTTGTATATCGGTGTTAATTATAAAAATCGTCAAACTTTATATGAACGTGTTGAAAAACGTGTTGATTTAATGATAGAAAATGGACTTATTGATGAAGTTCGTGAATTTTATAAATTAAATCCTTGTAAAACAGCAAGTGCCGCTATTGGTTGTAAAGAGATAAAACCTTATTTAGACGGTGTAAAAAGTCTTGATGAGTGTGTTGAAGAATTAAAAACTGCAACACGTAGATATGCAAAACGTCAATTAACATGGTTTTGTCGAAATGATAAAATAAATTGGGTTTATCCAGATGAACAGGAATTTGATGAATGTGTGGAAATAGCATCACAACTTATAGAAAATTTTTATGGAGGAAAAAGCTGAAATGAAATTTATAAAAAAAAGATGGATTATTATTTTAGCAATTTTATTGGTTTTTCTTCTATTATTGTATTTTATTGCAAGTTATTTTTCCGATCAGATAACTTGGCAGTATGCCGAAAGATATACCTATTTTGACACAGCGAAGTTCAATGCAGTTGTAATTCGTGATGAACAGGTTATTACTTCACAAAATACCGGAAACAGATATTATTGTTGTTATAACGGAGAGAAAATTGCAAAAGGAAAAGCAGTTGCCGAGTATTATTCGTCTGCTGATATTTTGATAAACAAACGTCGAATTTCAGAAATCACAAACAAAATTTCATATTTAAAAAAGATTGACGAGCAGAACAGTTTTTATAAAGCAGATGAGGGAAGTAACTCTTTGCAAATAAAAAATACAATATATGATATGGTAAATTGTATTGACAATAATTTGTTGTCGAATCTTCCTGAATCAAATAATAAACTCGAACGACTAATGAATATTCGAACTTTGATTAGAAATGAGCGAACAGACTTTAAATCAGTTATTTCAAATTACGAGTCTCAACTTGATTCGCTAAAATCTTCATCTTCGGAGTTGACAGGCGAGGATTACGCACCTGAATCGGGATATTTTTTGAATTATACAGATGGTTTTGAAACAAAATTTGATTTTTCAAAAGTTTACGAAATGAGCAAAATGCCGTCTCTTGAAAAAGCAGAAAAAAACGATAAAGCGATTGGTAAAATTGTTAAAGGTGCAAAAAGTTATATTGTTTTTGAAGTTGATGCCGAACTTGGAAAATCACTTTCTAATAAAAGTACGGTTAAAGTTAAGTTACCGACTTTTGCAGAAAAACTTGTGGTTTCAGTTGATGCAGTAAATAAGAGTGGTAATGGTTATATTGTTGTTTTGTCTACTATGAGTGAAAATGTTATGATGCTTTCAACAAGAAGCACAGATATAAACATTTATATGAACGAGTGTAGTGGATTAAAAATTGACAGCAAAGCATTGCGAACAATAAAAAATTCCGATGGTAAAGTTGAAACCGGAGTGTATATTCAAGTTGGAAAGCAAATTAAGTTTAGAGAAGTTGAAGTTGAATATTCGGGTAAGGATATTGTTATTGTAAAAGAAGGTGGCGAACTTAAAGTTCGTGATGAAGTTGTTATAGGAGGTAATGATCTTGCAGCAAAATCTAATTGATAAGTTTAATAATTTTGACGAAAATTATAAGTACATTCTTGATAAAATTAATGAGTCAGCTATAAAGTCAGGCAGAAAATTTGATGATATTACTTTACTTGCAGCAACAAAAACGGTTGAGTCGGAAGTAATATGTCACGCATTTAATCAAGGTTTGAATTATATGGGTGAAAATCGAGTTCAAGAATTTTTGTCAAAAGAAAATGACTTGCCCGAAAAAATGCACAAGCAGTTTATCGGCACTCTTCAAACAAATAAGGTAAAACAGATTGTTGGCAAAGTAGAGATGATTCAGTCTGTTGATTCGGTAAAACTCGCTCGTGAGATTTCAAGACAGAGTATTATGCGTGGAATTTCGACAGATATTTTAATTGAAATCAATATCGGTAACGAAATAACCAAAAGTGGAATTGATTTTGATGATTTTAATTCATTTTTGGAAGAAATATCCAAAATAGAAGCAATTAATGTCAGAGGACTTATGACTTTGGGCCCTGTTGGAGCAGAAAAATCAAAAAAAATTGAAATTTTTGAGAAAATGAATAAATTGTTTGTTGACAATAAGGCAAAAAAAGTAGATAATATATCTATGGATTATTTATCAATGGGTATGTCAGATGATTTTGACATTGCTATTGAACATGGATCAAATATGGTAAGGGTTGGTTCGGCTTTGTTCGGACAAAGAATATATAAATAGGAGAGTTATTATGGGATTGATGGACAAACTTAAATCGGTTTTCCCCGGAAACGATTACGAAGATTACGATTACGAAGATGATTACGAGCAGGATGAAGGATATGAGGAGTCTTCATATAGCAATGACACATACAGTCATTCTGGAGATTATGAACAGAGAAGAGAACGTACTCAGAGAACTGAACGTACAGTTCGTCCTGAAAGATCGACTCGTTCAACTCGAACAGACGATGCACGCAATTCGAAAATAATTAACTTCCAAGCAACAACTCAAATACAGGTTGTTATTCAAAAGCCGATTTCATTTGATGAGGCTCGTAGTATTTGTGATCATATAATCGCAAAACGTACTCTTGTCTTAAATCTTGAAAGTACAGAAGAAAAAGAGGCACATCGTTTGTTTGATTTTGTGAGCGGTGCGGCGTATGCTCATTCTTGTGGCTTTAAGAAAATTGCTAATCGCACATTCCTTGTTACTCCTGCCAATGTTGATGTTATGGGCGATGCTTTGCTTGACGAGTTGGAGAGCAACGGCTTTTATTCTTATTGATGCAGTCTGAAAAAGATATTTTATTAGCTCGTTTAAATGACTGTTTGAACTCTTCGCTTTCAAAAAATATTCCAAAATTTTTAGGATTTTTGTCAGAAAGTGAATTGAGTGATGTTAATAAATTTATTGATGTAAATAAGTGTAACGTCAAGTTCTTTGGCGGTTTCGATAATGCTAAACGTCAAATAGTTGCTTTTTTGCCCGATTGGGCAGATGATGAATTTGACGATTTTCCTATCGTACCAATTCGTGCTGATTTCAATTCTTCATATTCATTGACTCATAGAGATTTTTTGGGCGCTTTAATGGGGCTTGGAATAACACGAGATCGAGTTGGAGATATTGTTGTGACAGACGGTTCTGCAATAATGTTTGTGCATAATAGCATTTCTAATTTTGTTATGAATGAACTCACAAAAGCAGGTCGTGTTGGATTGAAATTATCTGTTGGATTGGGTGATTTTCAATTTCCGGAACAACAGTTTGAAGATATTTCAAGTACAGTTGTCTCTGCAAGAATAGATTGTGTTGTTGCGTCTTTAATTGGAGTATCACGAGATAAAGTTTCTTCAATTATTTTAAGCGGTAGTGTATGTATAAACGGGCTTGAAATTAAAAATAACAGTGTGAGAGTATCGGAAAATTCGGTAATTGCAATACTTAAACACGGTAAATATATTATTGATTCGTTGAGTCAAACAACTAAAAAAGGTAGATTAAAACTTATAGCAAGAAAATATAAGTGATTTACGTGTTTGAAAGGGGAAATATTATGAAATATAATGCAGATGACATTAGAACTTACCAATTTCAAAAGGCAGGTATGTCAGGCTATAAAGCTTCTGACGTTGATGAACTTTTGGACCAAATAGCAAGAGATTATGACGAGTTTGAAGTATTAAAAAGTGAGTTTGCCGAAAAAATTCAGGTTTTGGCAGACAAAATCAATGAATACAGAAATAACGAAGATTCTGTTAAAACTGCTATTCTTCACGCTCAAAAAACTGGTGACGCAATTTATAATGAGCGTAAGGCAGCCGCAGATGAATATTATCAAAACACAACTGCAAGTGCAGATAAAATTTTGAGCGACGCAAATGAAAAGGCTGATATTCTTATAAATGATGCGCAGGTAAAAGCACGTGATATAGTTGATCGTTCGTCAATTGAATCGCAGAAAATTCTTTCTCGTGCACAAGAGCATTCGAGAGCACTTAAAAAAGAAACCGCTGAGAAACTTGAATCTCAGATTGCTGCTTACGAGAATCTTAAAGAAACAGTTGAAACATATAAGGTTGACCTTTTGGAGGCTTGTCATAAATACATAGAATCAATTAAAAATCTACCATTAAAAAATCAGGTTGCCGAAAAAATTATCGACAATTTGAATATCGTAGAGAATGTTTCAGTTGAAGAGACTGTAGCTCAAGAAGTTGCTGAAGATGAGAAAGAAACTAAAACTATTGATGAGATTTTAGATGTAGAAAAATTGGAAGTAAAAGAAAATGACTCTCCGACAACAGTTTTCAATTTCATCACAGATAAAGATTTAAATGCCGAATAAGGCGTAAATTTATTAACCGATTAGCGAAAGGAATGTTTTATAAATGGCACAGAATTACAAAGACACCCTTAATATGATGTCTACCGATTTTAGTATGCGAGCAGGTTTGCCCGTTAAAGAGCCGGAGACACTCAAAAGATGGGACGACGAAAGTGTATATGAAAAGTTGATGCAACGTAACGAGGGCAAACCTCAGTATATTCTCCATGATGGCCCTCCGTATGCAAATGGCAAAATTCATATGGGTACTGCACTTAACAAAATTCTCAAAGATTTTGTGCTTAGATATAAAAATATGAGTGGATTTCAAGCACCGTATGTGCCTGGCTATGATACTCATGGTTTGCCGACTGAGTTGAAAGCAAGAAAGGCTGCGGGAATTTCATCAGCGGAAGAACTCACTCCTTTGAAAATCAGAAAACTTTGCCGTGAATTTGCACTCGGCTTTGTTGAGGACCAAAAAAATCAATTTGTTAGATTGGGTGTTTTGGGTGATTGGGATAATCCCTATCTCACACTCAAAAATGAATTTGTTGCAACACAAATTGAAGTTTTCGGTGAAATGGCTCAAAAGGGATATATTTATAAAGGCTTGAAACCGGTTTATTGGTGCCCTGAATGCCAGACCGCACTTGCAGAAGCAGAAATTGAATACGCAGAAGATCCGTGCCATTCTATCTATGTTAAATTCAAAGTAAAAGATGATCAAGGTAAACTCTCTGCAATGGGTGCAGATCTTGATAAAACATATTTCGTTATTTGGACAACAACAACTTGGACACTTCCTGCAAACCTTGCAATCTGTGTTGGTCCGAACTATAATTATGCACTTACAGAAGCAAACGGTGAGTACTATGTAATGGCAGAGGAACTCACAGATGTTTCTATGAAAGCAGCAGGAATTGAAGAATACAAAACACTTGGTATTATTAAGGGTAGCGAACTCGAATATATGACAACTGCTCATCCGTTTATTGATAGAGATTCCCTTGTCATTGTCGGTGACCATGTAACTCTTGAAAGTGGTACAGGTTGTGTACATACTGCACCTGGTCACGGTGTTGACGACTTTGAAGTTTGCCGTAAATATCCAGAAATTCCGATGGTAGTGCCAGTTGATCATACAGGTACTCTTACAGAAGAAGCAGGTATTTTTTCAGGTCTTAAAACAGACGAAGCAAATAAGGCTATTGCTCTTCATCTTGAAGAGACAGGCAATTTGTTTGCACTTCAAAAGATTATCCACCAATATCCGCACTGTTGGAGATGCAAATCTCCGATCTTGTTTCGTGCAACAGAGCAGTGGTTCTGCTCAATTTCCAAGTTTGCAGATCAAGCGGTTAGTGAAATTGATAAAGTTAAATGGATTCCTGAATGGGGTCATGATCGTATCGCATCAATGGTCAAGGATCGTTCCGACTGGTGTATTTCACGTCAGCGCGTATGGGGTGTTCCGATTCCGATTTTCTATTGTAAAGATTGCGGTAAAGAATATATAAATCCTGAATCAATCAAAAAAGTTGCTGATATATTCCGTGAAAAGGGTGCAGATGCATGGTATGAGCTTTCTGAAAAAGAACTTATGCCCGAAGGCGCACATTGCGATTGCGGTTGCACAGAGTTCAAA
>CADBMQ010000020.1 GCA_902795765.1 Oscillospiraceae bacterium
GCTACTCATATCGCTAAGGAACTTGGTCTTGGCGGTAGAACAAATACAATCTTGCAGTCTGCATTCTTCAAACTTTCCGGTATCATTCCGGATAGCGAAGCAGTTGAACTTATGAAAGCTGCTGCTAAGAAGTCATACGGCAAGAAGGGCGACAAGATCGTTCAAATGAACTATGACGCTATCGACCGTGGTAACGTAGGCGTTTCTAAGATTGACGTTCCTGCTGACTGGGCTAATGCTACTGATGAAGCAAAAGTTGAAACAGCAGAAGGCGGCAACAGACTCCTCGACTACGTTAACAACGTATTGAAGCCAATCAACGCTCAACGTGGCGACAGCTTGCCTGTTTCTGTATTTGTTGACGATGCTAACGGCGAAGTTCCGCTCGGCTCGGCAGCATTCGAGAAACGTGGTATCGCAGTTGACGTTCCTGCTTGGGATCCGACAAACTGTATCCAATGTAACTTCTGTTCTTATGTATGTCCGCACGCTGCAATCCGTCCTGTTGCTTTGACAGAGGCTGAGGCTGCTGCTGCTCCGGCACAGACAAAGACAAAAGACCTCACAGGTATGCCTGGCTACAAGTTCACAATGACTGTTTCTGTTCTTGACTGTACAGGTTGTGGCTCTTGTGCTAACGTATGTCCTGGTATGAAGGGCAACAAAGCTCTCACAATGCAACCGCTCGAAAGCCAGCTCGATCAACAAGAAGTATTCGATATGGGCGTTAAGATGGATGTTAAACCCGAAATCGCAGAGAAGTTCAAAGAAACAACTGTTAAGGGTAGCCAGTTCAAACAACCGCTCCTCGAGTTCTCGGGTGCTTGTGCAGGTTGTGGTGAAACTCCGTACGCTAAACTCGCAACTCAGTTGTTCGGCGACAGAATGTACATCGCTAACGCAACAGGTTGTTCATCAATTTGGGGTGGTTCTTCACCTTCAACTCCGTACACCGTTAACAAAGAAGGCAAAGGTCCGGCTTGGGCTAACTCCTTGTTCGAAGATAACGCTGAGTTCGGTTACGGTATGGCAATGGCTCAAAAGGCTATCCGTGAAAGATTGCTCACTCACGCTCAGAACATCATCGACAACTGCGATTGCGGTGTAGCTGATGCTGCAAAAGCATGGGTTGAAACTTATAACGACGGCGCAACAAACGGCGCTGCTGCTGAGAAGTTCCTCGAAGCACTCAAAGTTGCTGATCCTAAGGACGAGCTCAAAGCAGATGTTAAGGCTCTCATCGAAGACGGCGACTTCCTCGCTAAGAAGTCACAGTGGATTCTCGGTGGTGACGGTTGGGCTTACGATATCGGTTACGGCGGACTTGACCACGTTCTCGCTTCTGGCGAAGACGTTAACATTCTCGTATTCGATACTGAGGTTTACTCAAATACAGGTGGTCAGGCTTCAAAGGCTACTCCGACAGGTGCTATCGCTCAGTTCGCTGCATCAGGTAAGGTAGTTAAGAAGAAAGACCTCGCTGCTATCGCAATGAGCTATGGTTATGTATACGTTGCACAGGTTGCAATGGGTGCTGACTACAACCAGTGCTTGAAAGCATTCCACGAGGCTGAGGCTTATCACGGCCCGTCAATCATCATCGCTTACGCTCCGTGTATCAACCACGGTATCCGTGGCGGTATGTCGATTGCACAGACCGAGGAGAAGAACGCAGTTCAGTCCGGTTACTGGCACTTGTTCAGATTCAATCCTGACAACGATCAGCCGTTCTCACTCGACAGCAAAGAGCCGACTAAGGATTATCAGGAATTCATCCTTAACGAAGTTCGTTACAGCTCACTCAAACGTTCGTTCCCTGAGAAGGCTGATAACCTCTTCGCAAAGGCAGAGGCTGACGCAAAGGCTAAGTTCGAACAACTCCAGCGTCGTTCAAAGCTCTACGAGGAATAATCTGAATTCACTCTTGCGAGTAAATAAAATTACGGGAAGCATTTCGGTGCTTCCCGTTTTTGTTTGTTTGATATGCAATTAGGAGATAAAAAAACCACCAAGTGACTGCACACTTGGTGGTTAAAACTTATATTCTACTGAATGGACACCTGAATTTTAATCTCGCCGACGCCCCAAACGTTTTTGTACTTGTCCGACTTGACAAGCGCGGTAACAACGTGACTGCCTGTTGGTGCTTCCAACTGCGACAGGTCATACTGCAAGTTGAGAGCAGTCGCATCAATAGACGAGATGACATCTTTCGGACCTGCGATTGTGACCGATTTCGACTGAACATCCGCAGTAACGGCTTTGCCCTCGGGAACATTATTCGAAAGGAATGTCGTTATATCGACCGTTTTCGTTTCGATGCCCGAAGTGTCAATCGTGACATTAACCGACTTCACATTATCCACCGAGCGAACACCTTTTGGAAGCGAAACCGCATAGGTGAACTTGTTTTGATCTGGTGTGATGCTCGAAAAATCAATTGCATCGAGTTCAATCGAGGAGATTGAATCGACAATTTCGGCATCGCCGATAACTTTAATCGTACTTGGCGAAACGCTCGTTGCGAGTGGATATTTTTGATAAAACTCGGGAGTGTTTTTGAAAGTTGCGTTGAGTTTCAAATCCTTCTGTTTGCTAATCGGTTGAGTGACAGTAACTTCTTTCAAATCGAGTATAAATTTCGACAAATCCATAGGTTTATCGTCTTTATCGTAAACTTTCAAAGCAGTTGTGTACGATTCGGAACGGCTGAGCGTTTTGTTGACCTCAACCTGAGCAACAACCTTGCCGATTTGGTCGAGCATAGTTTTTGCACCCTTGATGTTGACTGTATCTTCGCTCAAAACGGGAAGTTCTGCGATAAGACCTTCACTTGCCGTAACGCCAACCATCTTCGGTTCGATAGTGAACGGAAGTTCGGCAACTGTATCGAATGTCAACTTGACAGTTTCGGGAACGACACGAGCGATTTTAATATCGGAAGCAGTTACACCCGTGAGTGAAGCACTAACACGAAGTTCCTGCTCGCCTGCTTTTGTGATGTTCGTGAACGGCACAGTCAAACGAATGTTGTTAGCCGAAAGCGAACTTAACGCATACCATTTGCCCTCGACCTCAACATCAACTTTCTGCCCTTGCCCTTCGACAACTTCGAGTCCGAGTTGCCCAACGGCAGTACCCTCGGTCGAAACATTAAGCGGAACGCTAAACGTGATTGTTCGGTCGGGTGTGACAGTCGCCCAAATGACAATCGCAATAATCAGCGAAATAACAAAGATGAATTTGTTATTCTTCAATAAATTATCAATCGAAAAAGCTCTTTTTTTCTTTTGCGGTTCGGGCAAAACGGTATTTTCGTTTTTTATTTTCTTACTCATTTTTCGCCGTCACCTCCGTCACTTTTACGCTTTGAGAAAATATGGAACGGCTTTTTCATTGGTTGGTCATTATCCTGTTCCTCGCCAATAAGTTCACGAGTCAGCAAAGTTTTGAGAGTTGCAGGAGTATAGTTTCGCTTGATTTTGCCCGAACGGACAACCGAAATTACGCCTGTTTCCTCGGAAACAACAACAACGATAGCGTCCGAAACTTCGGAAACACCGATACTTGCACGATGTCGAGTTCCAAGAGACTGGTCAATATTGCTGTTGGCAGTCAACGGAAGGATACAACCTGCCGCAAAAATCTTGTTTTTGCGAATAATCATAGCACCGTCATGAAGCGGGGTGTTTTTGAAGAAAATGTTGCAGATAAGCGAACGGGAGGGGTCTGCTTCCAAAGTTGTACCCGTTGCGGCAATTTCGCCAAGCATCGTATCACGCTCGAAAACGATGAGCGCACCGACCTTATCTTTCGACATATCCGCACAAGCGGCACAAACCGCATCAATCGAACGGGAATAGCCATTCGACAATGTGTCTCCGCTGCGAGTCACAAACTTGTTGAAACGACGCATCGAACCACGACCGAGATATTCGAGAATTGAACGCAGTTCGGGTTGGAACAAGACAACCAAAACCACGATTGCGTTGACATAGATAGTGTCGAGTAGCCAAGTCAACGCTTTCAATTTGACGAGCCTTGCAAGGAACAGAGCAATAACGAACACAAAAATACCTTTCATAAGTTGCTCTGCACGAGTGTCACGCAAAAACTGAATTGCCTTATATATAATGAAGGTAACTATTAAAATATCAATAATATTGACAAAAATATTGCCCGATGTCGCAAGTACAACAATGTTATTCCAAATGTTGCTGAAAAAATTCATTATCGTGTCCAAAAAGTTACCCTCCTTTTTCATTAGATTATTATACAATTATATTATACCAATTTTTGATTATAGTTTCAACAACTTTTTTAAATTTTTGAGAATATGCGAAAATACAAGAAAATTTAAGTAAAACCTTAAAAAGTGCTTGACAACAACGCATTTATTGTATATAATATATCCGTGACTTTTTAGAAGGTTGTGATTTTATGGTCATGGATCTTCGTGAGATTTTCGCCCAGACGGGTGGGGCTATGCCTGTCGAATGCAATGTAAATCTCAGCGATGCCGAATACAATGGCACTATTTGTATGCCAAATCCCGTTGAAGTTACGGGCAGGGTGTTTAATCGTGCCGGTGTAGTCAACTTCGAGTACACGGCAAATTTCGCTTTCACCGCTCCGTGTGATCGCTGTGCAGTTGAAGTATCGCTTGATAAGTCGGAAAGTTTTTCGCATGTGGTTGTAACGCAACTCGTGAACGAAGAAGATTTTGACGGTTCAGAGTACATTATCACTCCGTCAATGACGTTGGACGTTGATAGTATCGTTCGGGAAGACGTTTTGTTATCACTCCCCACAAAGCACTTGTGCGATGAAGATTGCAAAGGAATTTGTGCCGGATGTGGTGTTAACTTGAACGAGCAGGAGTGTAAGTGCGAAAAGGAAATTGACCCGAGGTTGGCAAAACTTCGTGGACTGCTTTCAGACCAGAGGTAGTTCAAGGTGCAAAGCACCGTTTACAATAATTCCATTTTTTAAGGAGGTGCCACGAAAATGGCAGTACCCAAGAGAAGAGTATCTACAACAAGACGTGACAAGAGAAGATCGAACGTATGGAAACTCACGGCTCCGACCCTTGTTAAATGCCCTAACTGCGGTGAATATACCAGACCTCACACCGTTTGCAAAGCGTGTGGTCAGTATAAAGGCAAGCAGGTTATCGTTAAAGAGGTCAAGGCTGCAACGGAAGACTAATCAGCAACCTAATGGAGGAGGAACAACGTTCCTTCTCTATTTTTTTGTGAGGGAGGGGTATCAATGGTTGTAATTTCTGCGGTCGAAGTCGGCTCGCTTGCCGAAAAGCATGGCATTGTGTCGGGCGATACGCTTTTGAGCATCAACGGCAACGAGATAAAGGACGTGCTTGATTACAGATTTTATTGTACCGAGCGTAAAATTATAATTGAAATTTTGCGTGACGGCAAGAAAAAGAAGGTCAAGATTAAAAAAGACGAGTACGACGACATCGGACTTGAATTTAATACATATCTTATGGACGAACAGCGTGCTTGTATGAACAAGTGCATTTTCTGTTTTATCGACCAACTTCCGAAAGGTATGAGAGAGTCGCTCTATTTCAAAGATGATGATTCTCGTTTGTCCTTTTTGTTCGGCAACTATATAACCCTCACGAATATCGGCGATGACGAAATCGACCGAATCATTAAAATGCACATAAGCCCCGTGAACATCTCGGTTCATACGGTAGACCCGAAGCTTCGCTGCGATGTTATGAACAATCGGTTTGCAGGGGAGAAACTAAAATATATCGACCGTCTTGCAGAGGCGGGAATTAAAATCAACTGCCAGCTTGTGTTGTGCAGAGGCGTCAATGA
>CADBMQ010000021.1 GCA_902795765.1 Oscillospiraceae bacterium
AAGCTGAACTTCAACAGATTTAACATCCCACTCTGTTGTAGCTGTTACAGCGTGACAGATACACTCCGGAAGAGTTACATCTGTTGCGATACGCTTTGTAGCACGGTCAGCCATTACTGCTGCGAATGCTTTGTCGCCTGATGCGTCGATTGAGAAAGTTTGTGTGATGTACTCACCCTTTGAGTAGTCCTGAGCAATGCCGTTACTTTTCAAAGTAAGCGAACCATTGTCATAAGAGAGTGAGCCGATTGCGCTGCCCTCACCTGCTTTGTCGCCTGAGAAGTTCAACAAAACATCGCTGCCGTATCCGTCTGCCGATGACATAACGGAAGAAACTGCGATCATGCTGAATACCATGCTTACAGCAAGGAGGAGACCGATAACTTTTGTGAATCTTGATTTCATTTAAGTTTCCTCCAAATAAAAATATTTTAGCAAATATATTCTATCATACAATAGTATAATTTTCAAATAAAATGTTGCTTAATTTTTAATTTTGTTTACAATATACAAATCGAGCCTTTTACGACTTTTAAAATTAGTGCACCATTTATGTATAAACTCTATCGTTAAGGGCAAGATATTTTCAGTCGGGTGACTAACAGGCGTTTGCGTCGTCCGACATTTGGCTCGGACGGTGCAAGCGTGCAGTTCGAGAGAAAAAAGAGGAGAGTAAATCTACTCTCCTCTTTTGAGTTATACATTAACCTTTTCAAGTGCCTGATCAATATCGGCTATAATATCCTCAACCGATTCAAGTCCAATCGACATACGGATAAGGTCGGGACTTACACCACATTCAACAAGTTGCTCGTCTGTTAGCTGTCTGTGAGTTGTCGAAGCAGGGTGCAAACAACAAGTACGAATATCAGCAACGTGGATTTCAAGTGACGCAAGTTCGAGCGATTCGAGATACTGCTTTGCAGCAGCCTTGCCACCTTTAACGCCATAGGAAATGATTGCAGAGCAACCGTCTTTTAAGTATTTTTTAGCGAGTTCGTGATACTTGTTGCTTTCAAGAGCAGGATAGTTTACCCACGCAATTTTCGGGTGCTGTTCGAGATGCTTCGCAACTGCAAGAGCATTCTGGCAATGGCGTTCCATACGAATTGGCAAGGTTTCCATATTCATATTAAGAAGGAACGCACTATTAGGACTCATCATACAGCCGAGGTCACGCATCATTTGAGTACGTGCTTTTGTGATATATGCTGCCTTGCCGAAAGTCTCAACATAGCGAACGCCGTGATACGACTCATCAGGTTCGCAAAGCTCTGGGAATTTACCCGAAGCTTCCCAATCAAAGTTGCCCGAGTCAACGATTGCACCGCCTAAAACGGCTGCGTGACCATCGAGGAACTTACTTGTCGAGTGAACAACGATGTCTGCGCCAAATTCAAACGGACGGCAAAGTATCGGAGTTGGGAAGGTGTTGTCGATAATGAGCGGAATTTTATGCTCGTGAGCAACCTTTGCAAAACGCTCAATATCGAGTACATCAAGTGACGGATTTGTCAAAGTTTCGCCAAAGATGAGTCTTGTGTTCGGTTTAATGAGTGCCGACAACTCATCAGACGAAATATTAGGGTCTACAAAAGTTGTGTCAATACCGAGTTTGCGAAGTGTTACATTAAAAAGGTTGTATGTTCCACCGTAAACCGCAGATGAACAGATGACGTTGTCGCCTGCACTTGCGATATTGATAACGGAAATGAGAGTTGCCGCCTGACCTGCACTCGTAATCATTGCGCCTACGCCACCTTCAAGTGCGGCAAGCTTCTTTTCAGGAGCTTCAACAGTCGGATTTGAAAGACGTGTGTAAAAATGACCGGGTATTTTTAAGTCAAACAAATCTCCGAGTGTATCAACGCTATTGTATCTGAAAGTTGTACTCTGATATATCGGGAGTACACTTGCTTCGCCATTTTTCGGGGTATAACCCTCGTGCAAACAAATAGTTTCTATTCCTTGCATAATAATATCTTCCTTTCGGGATTAGTCTACTTTTCTTACGATACAAACAGGTGTCTGCTGAGCCGACTGGTCGAGCGGATTATCTTTGAAAACCTGTTTACAGAAATCTATCGGAATTTCCTTTGACGATCTGCCAAGCACCTCAACACCAAGGTCGTTTGCGTCAATTACAACAAACTTACAACCGATATGCTTCGAGAGATTTTCGGCAACTTCGTCCGGCTTGTCCGGAGCGAGTTTTGCGTATTTATTATAGGGAGGGCAGGTGCAATCGCACGGACCGTCAATCGCACGGGCACGTTCACCGAGAATGCGATAGAACACACCACGAACGCCGAACAACTTTGTAACAGCCGAGCAAACGGATGCAAAAAGGATACGAGGCAAGCCGAGTTCGTTGATTGCAAGCTGCATTGTACAAGGCATACCAAGTCCGATGCCGTACGGAGTTTTATAGACGAATTTCGACAAAGTTTTTGCCCACCAGCCTGTTTTAATCTGGTCAATCGGGAATGCACGGCCTTGTGTGATAGCAACGATTTTCTCGCTCATAAAAACATAATCGTCAGGCTGAACATAGTCCTTTGCATACTTGTCGAGCACATCTGTCAAAACATCGTTATCCATAATAACGTGAGTTTTTACAGGGTAGCGTGCGAATGTACCAAAATCGGTAGTTATTTCAAGGTTTTTGCTTTCGTTAGGGGTAAAAGGCATATCCATAAGTTTTTATTCCTTTCCTTTAAGTTTCTCAATAATAATTTTTGCCGCTTTATAAATATCGCCACAGCCGAGAGTTATAATAAGGTCGCCTTTTTCGGCAATCTTGATAGCACGATTGGCAATATCTTCAAATTTTTCATACCACTCACAATCGGGTATCTTTTCGCACAAATCTTTCGAGTAGATGTTATATGTGTTCTTTTCACGAGAGCCCATAATCTCACTCAAAATGATGCGATCGGGTATCTGCAAAACTTTGACAAAATCGTCAAAAAGCATAACTGTTCGTGAGTATGTGAACGGTTGGAAAATTGCGATAACTTTATTATATCCCATTTTCATAGCCGCATTGAGCGTCACTTCAAGTTCTTTCGGATGGTGTGCGTAATCGTCGGCAACTGTTATGCCGTCAACTTCACCGAGCACTTCAAATCTTCTTCCTGCACCGTGGAAGTTTTTTATATATTTCACAACATCTTCGGGCGAAATGCCATTTTCAAGTGCAACTGTTGCAGCGGCAAGAGAATTCGAGATGTTGTGAACACCCGGAACACTTACTTCAATATGGCACACAACTTCGTTGCCATGAACCAAATCATATTCGCCTGCCGACTTTGT